>JAQULY010000725.1 GCA_028718445.1 Kiritimatiellia bacterium | reverse complement strand
ACCGTATGGCGCAGCGGTGGCCGGCGGAAGTCGTCAAGGCGTGGGGCAAGACGCAGCTCATGGCGCGCGAGGATGAACTGACGGCGGCAGCCTGAGCTTGGTGCCACGGCGCGGACATGGGCGAGTTCGGCCTGGGCGGCGGCAAGATCGAGATCGCGCCGGAAGATGAGAGCGGGGAGCCGGACATGCTGGCGCTTACGGGCAGGCGGGCTCGCGAGCGGGTGGGGGAACTCATCGTGGCGGGCCGGATGGTGGCCTCGGTGCGGCTGGCGATGGCCGTGGAGAGCCAGGGCGAGAAATGGGCGGTGCGCTGGCGCGCGCGGGGCGGAGCGATCGTCTCCGAGTGGGATGCGCGCGCGGTGAGCGGCGGCGACCAGCCGTCGGAGCGGCCACTGGGCGAGACGCTGCAAGTCTGGGCGGAGTGGGTCAAGCAGTGGACCGAGCGGCGCGAGGTGCTGCAAGCCGCGTGGCGCAAGAAGAATCAGGGGCAACAGTCTGCGGATGGTCGTCCGACCGCGGACAGGGTGCCGCGTGAAGTTGTTATCGATATGGACAAGAAGTGCGCGGAGTGCGGCAAACCGGGGGCGGTTGTCGATGGCGGGCTTTGCCTAGAGTGCGTGAACGAGGAAGCGGAGCGGCTGACCGGCAACAGGCCGGCCGGGGGAAAAGCCCCAGTATTGGGGCAGAAATCGGAGGAAGCGTGAGAATCTATCTGGCGGCGCGATACAGCCGGCGTGAGGAATTGTGCCGGTACCGGGAGCAACTGCGAGCGATGGGCCACGTCGTGCAGGCTCGTTGGCTGGACGGCAAGCATCAGATTTCGGACAAGGGTCAGCCCATCGGTGACCATGGAGAGGCGCTTGTCGAAGGTCATGACATGAGCCAGCACAATGCGGCGCTGCGAACCAAGTTTGCGCAAGACGATTTTGAAGACGTGTCTGGCGCGGACGCCGTGATCTCGTTTACCGAGCCGCCGCGCAGTCAGGCGAACCGAGGCGGACGGCACGTCGAGTACGGCGTAGCGCTGGCCTTGGGCAAGCGCCTGCTGGTGGTCGGCCACCGCGAGAATCTCTTTCACTGGCTGCCGCAAGTAGAGTTCTACGAGACGCCCGAGGCGGCGTTCGACGCTTGCCCCAACAAGGCGCTTGAACGGATTACTACTGGCGAGAAGCCGGCCGGGGGGGAAGCGTAAGGCGCCATGGTCAGCCTGATGCCATACATCGGGGGGAAGCATCGCGCGGCGCGCGAGATCGCGCGGCGTCTGCATGCAACCGGCGCGGAACTGCTGGTGGAAGTGTTCGGCGGATCCGCCGCGGTGATGCTGAATGCGGGGTTTACCAAGCGCGTCTACAACGACGCCTGCGCGGATCTCGCGCACCTGATGCGCGTGCTGGCCGATCCGGAGCGTAACCGCCAACTGAAGGAGCGCCTGCGTTGGACGCCGGTGTGCCGGCGCATCTTCGATGATGACTATCGGGGTTACCTGGCGGGGGGCTTTTCCTTCGCCAACATTAAAGACCCGATCGAGCGCGCGCGGGCCACGCTTTACCGGCAATTGTGCCGCTTTGGCGGCAAGACGCGCTCGGGAGGGTTCAGCATCAGCACCAGCGATCTCGACGACTGCCACCCGAACATCAAGGAGGTCCAGCGATTGCGGTCGGTGCTGGCAAAGTTGGAAGACTTCCAGGAGTTCTTCGGCGGGACGGCGATCGAGAACCTGGACTATCAGCAATGCATCGCGCTCTATGGCGATCGCATCAAGACGGTGCTCTTTGTGGACCCGCCGTACGACGGCACGGAGAACTACTACAGCCAGCGCTTCTGCCGCGCGGATCACGTCTTCCTGGCCGCGCAACTGGCGCAGTGCCGCGCGGCGGTGGTGGCTACGTACTACGAAACGCCGCTAATCAGGGAACTCTACCCGGAACGCGATTGGACTTGGGAGAGGATCTGTGTGACGCGGAACTGTCAATGGCGAGGCGGAAAGAAACCGAAGTGTGAAGAGGTAATTCTGACCAAGAAGAGGGGTGGAGCATGAGGAATAGAGTCGCAAATTGGGCGGGGGCACTGAACCTGGGCGGGTGGCTGGTCCTGATCGGCACGGCGCTATTGCTGCTGGCGGGGGTGGTGCTGGTGTGCCGGTGCCACGTCGAACTGGACGGGCCCGCGCCGGAGAGCATGAGTACCTACGAGGAGCGGCTGCTCCGGCAGGGGCAATGGCCGAAAGAGGTCTGTGAGGTCTGCGGAGAGGCGGGCGACGATCTCTATTGGGAGTGCCGGGTATGCGCCGGCGGGCATGGGACGAATGGGGCGGATGCAGTGGCGGACTGGGACGAGGAGGACTGGGGCGACGTGGAGCCTGAGGGCAGTGCGCAGGATGGTCCGTGGGGAGTGCTCGGTGTGGGCGTGCGCGCGATCCAGTCGGTGATGGCGACGCGTACGGCGCCGCCAAGGCTGATCGCGGCGCGGGCCTGCATGCAGAGTCGGCCGGGGAAGCCGA
>JAQULY010000724.1 GCA_028718445.1 Kiritimatiellia bacterium | reverse complement strand
GCGCCGCCCGTTTCAAGCCCGCCCGTCGGGGTGCTTCAGCCGTGCCGGCGCGCGTGCGCCTGACGGTGATCTTCCGGCTGACCGATTGAGCGTCAGCCCTCCGCCGCGGCCAGCAGTTCCGCCAGCGTGGCGCGTCCTTCATAGAGTGCCTTGCCGACAATGGCGCCCTCCAGATTGGTGTGTCCCAGCGACGCCAACGCGCGAATGTCTTCCGGACCGCCGATGCCGCCCGAGGCGATCACATGGCAACTTACTGCCTGGCAGATCCGGCTCATGGCCTTGAGATTGGGACCGACCAGCATCCCGTCGGTGGCGGTGTCGGTGTAAATGATGGTGTCCACGCCGGCGTCGGCCACGTGCCGCGCCAGCTCGACCGCCTGGACGGCGGTGGTCTCGACCCAGCCTTTGATCTGCACCCAGCCGTCGCGGGCGTCAATGCCGACCGCCACGCGGTCGCCGCCATGTTCCCGGACCAGGCGCGCCACGGCTTGCTCGTCCGCCAGCGCGCGCGTTCCGAGTATGACGCGCTTCACTCCCGTGGCGAGCATCTGCCGCACGTGCGCGTCCGTGCGCAAGCCTCCGCCGGTCTGCACGGGGATGGGGACGGCGGCGGCGATGTCGGCGATCGTGCCGGCATGCGCGGGTTCGCCCCGGAAGGCGCCGTCCAGGTCCACCACGTGCAGCGCGCGCGCCCCTTGCGCGAGCCAATGGCGCGCCATGGCGACGGGGTCTTCCCCGTACACCGTGGCCTCTTCGGCGCGGCCCTGGCGCAGACGGACGCAACGCCCGTGCTGCAGGTCAATGGCGGGGAAGATCGTCAGGGACACCTCAGATGGTTCCTTTGCTGGAGGGGATGCCGCTTTCGCGCGGGTCGGACTCCACCGCCATGCGCAGGGCTCGCGCAAAGCCCTTGAAGACCGATTCGTAGGCGTGGTGCACCTCGTCGCCGTAGAGATGGCGGATGTGCAGATTCATGCGCGCCTGGGTGACCAGCGCGCGGAAGAACTCCTCGATCAACTGTACGTCAAAATCGCGAATGCGGCGTTTGCGGTTGGAGATATCGTAGACCAGGAACGGGCGCCCGCCCAGATCCACGGCCACCTGGCTGAGGGACTCGTCCATCGGCAGCAGGCTGAAACCGTAACGCCGGATGCCGCGGCGCTCGACCAGGGCCTGGTCAAGGCAGGCGCCCAGCACGAGGCCGAGATCCTCGACGGTGTGGTGGTAGTCCACCGCCAGGTCGCCGCTGGCCTTGACATCCAGGTCCATCAGGGCATGCCGCGCGAACAGCTCGAGCATGTGGTTCATGAAGGGGATGCCCGTCTCGATGGAACCGCGGCCGGTGCCGTCGATGGCCAGCGTCAGTTCGATGTCGGTTTCGCGTGTCTGGCGGTGCTGTGTGGCCGTTCGGTTCATAGCGCGTGCTCCTCCAGGTATCGCAACAGCGTGTCGGTCTCCTGGTCCGTGCCGACGGAAATGCGGAGGTACTCGCCGGTCGCCGGCCCAGGGAAATAGCGCACGAAGATCTTGGCCGCACGCAGGCGCTCGAAACAGCCGCGGGCGTCGCCGTTGCCGGGGCGCGCGAAGAGGAAGTTGGTCTGGGAGTCGAGCACGGTCCAGCCGCGTCCCCGCAGCCTGGAGGTCAGGCGCTGCCGGGTGGCGACGATGCGCGCGACGTTGGCGCGCATGTAGTCAAGGTCGTTAAGCGCGGCCAGCGCCAGCGTTTGCGTCAGCGCATCCAGGTTGTAGGAATCCTTGATCTTGTAGATGGCCGCGATCAGCGGCGCCGGTCCCACCACGTAACCCAGGCGCAGGCCCGCGAGCGAGAAGGACTTCGAGAGCGTGCGCGCTACCAGGGTGTTGCGATTATCGGGCGCGACGGCCAGCGGCATGCAGTTGCCGGCGGCGAAATCGGCATAGGCTTCGTCAATCAGCACCACCCCGGGGAAGCCGGCGCAGAAACCGGCGACGCACGCCTGGTCGTAACGCAGACTGGTGGGCGCGTTGGGGTTCGCCAGGAAGAACAGCGAGGCGCGGTATTCGGCGGTCATGCGCCAGGCGAAGTCCGATCCGAGCGCCACCGGACGCCGGGCGACGCCGCGGATGTCCGCCAGCACGGGATAGAGCGAATAGGATGGCTCGAAGTAGCCGATGGAGCCACCGTCGTCCACGAACGCGCGCGTCGCCAACGCCAGCACTTCGTCCGAGCCGTTGCCGGCGAACACCTGCTCGACCGCGCATCCGTGCATGGCGGCGATGCGCTGCCGCAGCGCCAGGGCCAGCGGATCGGGATAGCGCCGCAGGCGCGCCGGGTCGAACGATTGCAGCGCCGCCAGCACTCGGGGCGAGGGCGGGTAGGGATTCTCGTTGGTGTTGAGTTTGACGATATCGGTTCCGGCCGGTTGCTCGCCCGGTGTGTAGGCGCGCATGGCGGCAACGTTCTTCGCGATCAGGCTTGCGGACATGTGAAAATCTGCCGGACTGAACCGGCCCTCATGTTAC
>JAQULY010000723.1 GCA_028718445.1 Kiritimatiellia bacterium | reverse complement strand
ACAGGTAGACACGATTGCGGCAGAAACCGGCGCCACGCCCTACGACATCAAGGGCGCGGAACTGGGCCATCACAGCGACGAATGCTCCTTCGACGCCTTCATCCGCAAGTATGAGCTCCGTGACCCGGCCTTGGACAAGTTGGCGCTGATCGTGCGCGCCGCCGATACCGGCCGGCCCGATCTCGCCCCGGAGGCGCGCGGTCTGCTCGCCCTGTCGGCTGGTTTGTCGCTCAACTACGGCGACGACCACGAGATGCTCAAACACGGCATGGTGATGTACGACGCCCTCTACGCTTTCTGCGCCGACACGCCGCTGAGAAAGCTCGGCCGCCTGGTGCAAAAGGTTGTGAGCTAGATCCGAGAATGCTCGCCGCCCTCTGGCATCGCCGCCCCATCGTTGCCGCTCTGGCCATGATGGGGTGTGCCGCCACCATCGCCGCCGAGCCGGGCTTCCATCGGCTCTCCGGTGAGGGCATTCGTTTGGCGCTTGTCGATAAGACGGTGACGGATGATGCCCACTGGGCCGATCATTTCCTTCCTGACGGTGTTCTCGACAGCCACGAACTCGGCGAAGCACGCCGCGGCGCGTGGGTCATCGAACACCGCCAGTTGTGCCTCACGCGCAAGGCGAGACGGCCGATCAAGGAATGCTTCGAGGTATGGATGAAAGGCGATCAGGTCGAATATCGTCGTGACGGCGTTGGCGTCATGGCGGGAACGATCCGCGATCTGCCCAATCGTCCCCGCTAAGCGCGCATGCTGACATCGGGCTCCTCCGTTACGCATAAATCGCTTCCGTCAGCGTCTGTCGCCAGGACGATTCTGATCGGACGGGCGCTGCGCGCTTTCGCCGACGGCTATGTGGCGGTGCTGCTGCCCGCCTATCTGTTGGCCCTCGGCTTCGGCCAGTTCGAGGTCGGCGTCCTTGGCACGATCACCCTGACTGGTTCCGCGCTGGCCACGCTCGCCGTAGGTTGGATCGGCCATCGCTGGCCGCAGCACCGATTGCTGCTTGCTGCCGCGCTGTTGATGACGGCGACAGGAGCGGGCTTCGCGAGCCTCGCTTCATTCTGGCCGCTGGCTATCGTTGCCTTCGTAGGCACCTTGAATCCCAGTTCAGGCGACGTCAGCGTGTTCCTGCCCCTGGAACAAGCGCGGCTGGCTTCGACGGCGAGCGGGGAAGCGCGTACCTCATTGTTCGCACGCTACACCGTGACCGGGTCGTTGTGCGCCGCTTTCGGAGCGCTGGCTTCGGGCATTCCCGCATGGGCTGCGGTACAGACCGGGGTGACGCTGCTTAACGCCCTGCGCGCCATGTTTGTCCTTTACGGCTGCATAGGGGCGGTGGTTTGGCTGTTTTACCGCGGTCTTGCCGATAGCGATGATGAGTCCGCGCCACCGCCGGCGCCGTTAGGACCGTCCCGCCGGACGGTGTTCAAGCTGGCGGCACTTTTCAGCGTGGACGCCTTTGCGGGTGGTCTGGTGGTCAACTCGTTGCTGGCCTTGTGGCTGTTCGACCGTTTCGGCATGTCGCTTGCAGGCGCGGGCGCATTTTTCTTCTGGGCCGGGCTGCTGACGACGGCCTCACAGTGGGCTGCGCCATGGGTGGCAAGGCGGTTCGGGTTGCTCAACACCATGGTATTCACCCACATTCCGGCCAACATCTGCCTCATCCTTGCCGCCTTGGCATCGCACCTGGAAATATCCCTGGCATTCCTCTTCGTGCGCAGCGCCCTGTCGCAAATGGACGTGCCGACCCGCACCGCCTATGTGATGGCGGTGGTGACGCCCGCCGAACGTGCGGCAGCGGCGAGTTATACCGCCGTGCCACGCAGCCTTGCGTCGGCGGCTAGTCCCTCACTCGGCGGCGCGATGCTTGCCGCCGGCATGCTGAGTGCGCCGCTGATACTCTGCGGATCGCTGAAAATCGCTTACGACCTGGCGCTATTCGTCGCCTTTCGGCGCCACAAGGGCCATGAGTCCTAACCTGTCTCGCGTTGCCGGGCAATCCTGAAGAAAAAGTCAGAAACTCTTCAGTGGTGGCCTACCGGAGACTTCTCTAGCATTCGAACCGTGTCATTCCGCTGACGATGCAATGCGTATCCTGATTGTTGAAGACGAGCCGAAACTGGCCCAGGCGCTCAAGCAGGGCCTGGAGGCGGAGCACTACCAGGTGAACGTCGCCTACACCGGTGAGGAAGGATTTTTCCTCGTTAATACCGAGGTCTTTGACCTGATGCTGCTCGACCTGATGCTACCCGGCCGGGATGGCTTCGAGGCACTGGCGGCTCTGCGCGGCCGGGGCTTGCAAACCCCGGTTCTCATCATTTCGGCCCGGGATGCGGTGGAAGACCGCATTCGCGCCCTCGACAACGGGGCGGACGATTATCTCGTCAAACCCTTCGCATTCCCCGAACTGCTCGCGCGAATTCGGGCACTGATTCGGCGCGTGCGCGCCGACCAGGTTCTGCGTCTGAAGGTTGCGGACCTGGAAATGGATCTGGT
>JAQULY010000722.1 GCA_028718445.1 Kiritimatiellia bacterium | reverse complement strand
CACCGAGGTCTTCCACGGCGACTCGCCTGAAGTCTTCGCCGAAGAAAGCATTCTCGATCTTTCGCTCCGTCGGCTTGTCTACGTTTATCCCCTTCTCATCCAGGAACTCGATGAGCCCGATGTTCGGATCGTACGGGGACAGCCTGACGTGCAGGCCTCCCGTAACCCCTAGGGCCGCCACGGCGTAGCGGGTCACCGGCGTCGTCATGCGGCCCAGGTCGTAAACGTTTGTGCCGCTCGAGAGGACGCCGGCTGTGATGGCGCGCTTCAGCATCCGGGAAGGTTTGTACGCGTCGCAACTGACAACGATTGCTCGCTTCTCCCCGATACACGAGCCATAGGCCGCGCCCAGCTTCGCGGCAAACTCGGGTGTAAGCTCGACGTTGGCAAGGCCGGACACGCCGTACGAGCCGAAGAGCCTCCTCGACCATTTCGCGCCCCAGACGAGGCTCGTCGTTATGGTCGTGCCGGCGTCGATGACCTTGTCGGGCCATATCTTCACGCCCGGCTTGATAATGCTGCGCTCACCCACCGAGCAATCGGCGCCCACCACCGACCCTTCGAACACGGCACACTTCGCCTTCACGCTGGTCCTGCTGCACACAATGGCGCCCCGGAGTTCCGCCTCCTTGCCTACGTACGAGTCATTCCAGATGATAGTACGCCTCGCGGATGCGCCTTCGTTGAGGAGGGTCTGGTGGCCGATGACAGTCCCGTCGCCTACCTCGGCATTGCGTTTGACGCGACAGCGATCCCCGATTACAACCGGAGCCTTGAGCCTGGCATTGGGATGGATCTCGACACCTTCTCCGACGTAGATGCCCTTTTCCACCTCCTGCCCGGGCACGTCCACTTTCGCACGCCCCTCCAGGATGTCGTAGTGAGTCTGACGATACTGTTCGATTGTGCCAACATCGCTCCAATACCCGCTCGCTATGTATCCGAACAACGGGAACCCCCTCTTCAGCATGAGTGGGAACAGGTTCTTGCTGAAGTCGAACTCCCGGCCGAACTCATAGAGTCCGAGCACGTCAGGTTCGAGAACGTAGATGCCGGTGTTCACTGTGTCGCTGAACACCTCGCTCCAGCTCGGCTTTTCCAGGAAGCGCGATATCCGTCCGTCGTCTTCAGTGATCACAACCCCGTACTCAAGTGGGGTGGCCACCCGCGTGAGGATGATGGTCGCAACGGCACTTTTCGCCTTGTGGAACTCCATCGCTGCACCGAGGTCAATGTCCGTAAGGGCGTCGCCGCTCATGACTATGAACGTCGAATCGAGGTGCCGCTCGCAGGCTTTAACGCTTCCAGCAGTGCCAAGTGGGCTGTCTTCGACGGAGTAGCTCATCCTGACTCCGAAGCTTTCGCCGGTGCCGAAGTACTCCTGGACCGCCTTGGGCATGTAGTGGAGCGTCGCATAGATGTCCGCAAACCCGTGCTTGTGGAGCAGTCGAACGATGTGCTCCAGTATGGGCCGGTTTACCATCGGAACCATTGGCTTGGGCTTGTCGCACGTAAGCGGACGTAGTCGGGTGCCTTTCCCGCCTGCCATTACTACAGCTTTCATCTCAGGCCCTCCGCGTTGCGTCCGAACTCGTCTGAACCCATACAGCACAAGACCTGCGATTGTCTTCGCACCAGCCCCTTGGCGGGCTCCCTAATGTGCACTCTCAGGAACGAGGTAACGCGAGTAATCCGGCGGCACCTGCGTGGCATGGGCAAACCAGCGCGGGCCCACGAGAGCCCATGGGCTTGTCCTATATGCCTCGAGCACCTTCTCATATACCCCGATTGTCTCCTCGGCTATTGTGTCCCAGTTGAACTGCTCCTTTACCTCGCGGTAGGCATTGGCACGGATACGCTCGCACAGCCGCTCGTCGCCGAGGAGCGCGAGGATGCTATCGGAAAGAGAATTCGGATTGGCGACATAGCTTTTCATGCCGTTGACGCCGTGCCGCACGACCTCACTCAAGCCCCCGGTATCCGATACAACCACTGGTATCCCGCAGGCCATGGCTTCAAGCGCTGTGATCCCGAACGGTTCATAGAGGCTGGGCACCACGGCAACATCGGCACACTTGTATAGCTTGTTGCGCGTGGGATCGTCAACAAACCCTGCAAAGTAGATGCGATGACAGATCCCGAGGGCGCGGGCTCGGTCCTTGAGATACAGGTCGGCAGGCCCTTTCCCCGCTATGATCAGCTTGGCTTTGTCATAGTACGCCAGCACCTTGGCGAAGGCGTCGATGAGAACGTGGACTCCCTTCTCGTGAACGAGCCTGCCGATAAAGAAGATGATCTTCTCGTCGGGAGCGGCCCAGTTCGACCGGAACACGGTTAGTTCCTCCTCCGGAGGGACCGCAAACCTTGCGGGATCCACGCCGTTCGGAATGACGTGGGTTTTGTCGGCGGGAAACTGGAAGACCCATGACACTTCCCCGCGCATGTACTCGCTGCAACAGATCACGCGCCACGCCTCAAATCCGAGCCACCATTCGACGCTACTTATGTAC
>JAQULY010000721.1 GCA_028718445.1 Kiritimatiellia bacterium | reverse complement strand
CAGCGAACTGAAGTTGAGCCGGGAGGAACTGCACCGCCTGACATTGGCGGGCTTCAAGGGCGCCTTCTATCCGGGAAGCTACGCCGGCAAGCGCGCTTTCGTCGCGCGCGCCGCCAGACGGATCGAACGCGTCATGGGGCTGCGGCGCCAGGATGACGGAGCGGCGTGAACGGCTCGGATAGACCAGTTCTCGACGCCAGTCGAATCCAGGCGATTCCTGTCGGCTCCATTCGAAGGTTGGAAGCGCCAGTGCGCGGCCGGCTGGCGCCGAGCCCCACGGGCGCGCTGCACCTCGGCAATGCTCGTACCTTTCTGATCGCCTGGCTCAGCATACGCAGCCGCGGCGGACGGCTGCTGCTTCGCATGGAGGATCTCGACCACCCCAGAGTCAAGCCCGGCGCGGCCGCGGCCGCGCTGGAGGATATGCGCTGGCTGGGACTGGATTGGGATGAGGGGCCGGATATCGGCGGACCGTGCGGCCCTTACACGCAGACCGAACGTCTGCCGCGCTATGCCGCGGCGCTCGAACGGTTGCGCCTGGCCGGGCTGGTCTATCCCTGTGTCTGCACGCGGCGCGACGTCGCGGAGGGACAGTCGGCGCCGCATGCGGCGGCGCACGAACAGCGTTATGGCGGCACGTGCCGCGACAGGTTTGCCTCCTATGCCGAGGCCTGCGCGTGTCTGCCTTCCGGAGGCCTGCCGGCCTGGCGTTTCCGGGCGGAAGGCGAGACGTTCTTCGACGACGCCTTCCGCGGTCCGCAACGCGCCGACGCGGCCGAAGACGGCGACTTTGTCGTCGCGCGTCACGCGCAGGGGGCCGGCTACATGCTGGCCGTGGTGGTGGACGACGCCGCCATGGACATCACGGAAGTCCTGCGCGGCGACGATCTGCTGCCGGCCACGCACCGGCAACTGCAGTTGTACCGGGCGCTTGGCCTCAAGCCGCCGCGTTTCGTGCACGTGCCGCTGGTGGTCAGCGAAGATGGACGCAGGCTGGCGAAGCGTCACGGCGATACGCGCATCGCCGCCTTGCGGGGCAGGGGAGTACCAGCCGGCAAGGTGGTAGGGCTGCTGGCCTGGTGGTGCGGCTGGGCTCAATGGGGCGAAGAGCTGACTCCCACCGACCTGCTGCCGCGCTATGACTTGACCAGGATTCCGCCATGTCCCGCCGTGCTGGATGCCCGCGTGCGGAAATTTCTGGGAATCTCACAGGCGTGAAGCGAACGGTCTTAACCGCCTACCCTTAACCGGATGTCCTTAACCGCCTACCCTTAACCGGATAGTCCTAAACACGCAACGCCGGCATCAGCGTTGAACGTTTCTCCCGACTATCGTGTAAGACCATCCGGTTAAGGGTATCCGGTTAAGGGTGGCGGTTAAGTGTGCTCCGCGACCTCCGACCCCTGACCTCCTCGTTTTCCGTAATCGTCGTCCGTAATCGTCGACCGGATTGCCATACTGCCGACTTCTGCCCCTTCAGCCTATAGCCTACAGCATACAGCCTTCTTGACACTCGCCGGTCGCCTTCCTACACTGCGCTCGTGCTTCGTTCCATTCGACCAAGCCACAGCGAGGGCAGCGCCGCAGGCTGCCAGTCATAAGGATCACATGCCAGCTCTGATCTTCGAACAGTCCGTTCCCGGACGGCAGGGTTTCGATTTGCCGCGCCTCACGCCGGCCGAGGAGGCATGCGAACTCAGCATTCCCCGGCAGTACCTGGCGGACACTCCTCCCGAGATGCCGGAAGCCGGTGAACTCGACGTCGTGCGCCATTTCACCAACCTTTCGCGGCTGAACTACTGCGTAGACACGCACCTCTACCCGCTCGGATCGTGCACCATGAAGTACAATCCGAAGGTCTGCGAGAAGGTGGCGGCCCTGGACGGTTTTGCCAGCCTGCACCCGCTACTGCCGCAATTGCGCGGCGGCGGCATGCTGACCCAGGGCGCGTTGGAGGTTCTGTATGAGACCGAGCGGCTGTTGGCAGCGGTCTGCGGCATGGATGCCTTCAGCATGCAGCCGATGGCCGGCGCGCACGGCGAGTTGACCGGCATCATGCTGATTGCGGCTTACCATCGCGACCGCGGCAACCGCAAACGCACGGTGTTGGTGCCCGATTCTTCACACGGCACCAATCCGGCCAGCGCGGCCATGGCCGGCTACGAGGTCGTCACCGTGCCCAGCGGCGCCGACGGCTGCATGGAAATGGAGGCCTTCCGGCGCGTCATGAACGCCGAAGTGGCGGCGGTCATGATGACCTGCCCGAACACGCTGGGGCTGTACGAGCGCAAGGTGCACGAGATCGCCGCGCTGGCGCACGCGCAGGATGCGTTGCTCTACTACGACGGCGCCAACCTGAACGCGCTCTTGGGACGCTGTCGGCCCGGCGACATCGGCTTCGATGTCGTGCACCTCAACCTGCACAAGACCTTCGCCACGCCGCACGGCGGAGGCGGGCCGGGCGCCGGCCCCGTCGGCGTGAAGGCACGGTTGTCCAAGTACCTGCCGACCAGCGTGG
>JAQULY010000720.1 GCA_028718445.1 Kiritimatiellia bacterium | reverse complement strand
GTCCTGAGCGTTGAGGTCTATATGTCGCAAAGGCTTGCCGTGCTGTACCGGGTCAGACGACCGGGCCTGACCGCGGCAACAGTTGCGGGCGTCGGTGTGATTGCGCGGAGTCTTGTGATGTCGGGGCCGATCGGGATTCCGGGAATTAGCTCAGTATGGCCGTGGGTGTGGTCTTTTCTGATATCATACATCCTGAGTCGGTGTGTCCTCCGGTATTGCCGCTGGCGGACAAGGCTGGTGCTGTGAGCGCCGTGCAGTAGGTCTTGGTCGGTAGTGCGACACGCATGGCTGGCCGCCGTCGACATGAACGATGGAAGACGGGCCAGTTTTGGTCACGTATCGTGATGGAAGATGAAGAACCCCCTCACGGAGCTTGACCAGCTCCGGTCGGGGGTGCGGAACTGCTCCTGGCCATCCGGCTGGGAGGTGGTTCCACTTGAAGAGGTACCATTCACTGCTTCGCAGCGCCAGCTTTCTGTCCGCGGCCCTTGATCTGGATGCCCGGACCACGGAGAAGGTACGTTCTGAGGGCTGTCGTTGTGGAGGTCATCTTCACCGTGCCCCATATCCACGGAAGCCGCGAGGCGTTCCGGACGAGTTTCGGGAGCGGTTCTCGAAGCGTCTGAGTCTGTGCTGTGGTGTGGAGGGTTGCCGGAAGCGAACGACGCCACCGTCTGTGTGTTTCCTGGGCCGGCGCGTGTACATCGCGGTGTCGTTCATCCTGCTCTCGATGCTCCGGCACGGAGTGACCGACAAGCGGGAGAAGCAGCTTCGCCTGGAATTCCACGGGCAGTTCCCCGCTGATGAGCGCACGCTCTCGCGTTGGCGCGAGTGGTGGCAGCACATCCTCCCGGCGTCATCCTTCTGGCGCGGGGCCAAGGGGCTCCTGTCGAAGGCCGTGCTCGCCACTGATCTGCCGGCCGGTCTGGTGGCGAGGTTCAAGGGTGGCCCGGCCGGGCAACTGATGGGCACGCTCAAGTTCCTCCGTCCACTCTCCACCTCGTCGTGCCGCTCCTGGTCAGGGATGACGATGGCCTCGTAAGCCGCGCAGAGACTGCCCTCTCGGTGGGTATACGCACGGTGATAGGCTGCGCGTCCATACGACGGCGGCCTCACTGACGGCCCGCCGGAGAGGAGCAGACAACTTGAGCGATACCGATTCTGTCGATCGGCCGGCCGATCGCTGGGCTACCTTCTGCCTTGCGGTCGTCGGCCCATTGCTGGCCAACCCGCCCGGCCCCGGCGAACTGCACACCAGGCTCGTCGAGATGGCCTCCCAATCCTACCAGCACCCAATCACCGGCCAGCCGTGCACGTTTGGCCTGTCCACCATCGAGCGCTGGTACTACAAGGTCCGGAAGAAGCAGGCCCGTGCGGTGGAGGCACTTCACCGCGCCGTCCGCAAGGACGCGGGCACGCAGCCAAGCCTGTCGACGGACGTGCGGACGCTGATCCAGCAGCAGTACCGCGACCACCCGCGGTGGAGCTACCAACTCCACTGGGATAACCTGAAAGCCCGTGCCAAGAATAACCCGAAGCTGGGCGAGATCCCGTCTTACCCGACGGTCCGCAGGTACATGCGGTCCGTGGGCTTGTTCAAGAAGAAGCGCCGGCGGCGCCCGGACACTCCGGGAGCCCGGCAGGCCGAGGCGCGACTGGAGCAGTGCGAGACGCGCAGCTTCGAATCGGCGACCGTCAATGGCCTGTGGCACCTGGACTTCCACGAGGGCTCGCGCTTGGTCCTGCTGCCGAACGGCGAACTGAGCACGGTGGATTGCTTCGGCATGCTCGACGACCGCTCGCGGGTCGCCTGTCACGTGCAGTGGTACCCGCAGGAAGAGACCGAGACGCTCGTCCACGGCGTGTCGCAGGGCCTCCAGAAGCGAGGGCGGCCTTGGTCGCTGATGAGCGATTGCGGTGGCGCCATGAATGGCGAATACCTCGCCGGTCTGGAACGTCTGGGCATCAACGTGGACAAGACGCTTCCCTACAGCCCGCACCAGAACGGGAAACAGGAGGCGTTCTGGGGCCAGATTGAAGGCCGCCTGATGGCGATGTTGGAAAACCATCGAGACTTGACGCTCGACTTCCTGAACGAAGCCACGCAGGCGTGGGTCGAGTACGAGTACAACAGGAAGTTCCACTCCGAGCTGGGTTGCACTCCGCTGGAGCGGTTCCTGGAGGGGCCGTACGTCGGCCGCGAATGCCCGCCCAGCGACGAACTGCGGCGCGCGTTCAGGATCGAGAGGCGGCGAACCCAGCGCAGAAGCGATGGGACCATCTGTCTAGAAGGTCGCCGGTTCGAAGTTCCGTCCCGCTTTCGGCACGTCCAACGCATCCACGTGCGCTACGCCCGCTGGGACCTGACGGCCGTCGACATGGTGGACGAGCGAACCGGAGCGGTTATCGCACCGCTCTACCGCCAGGACAAGGTCGCCAACGCAGACGGCGAGCGCAAAACGATGGAGCCGCTGCCGGACGCCACGCTGGCCGCGGCTGATGAGCCGCCATCCGACGGGATCGCGCCCT
>JAQULY010000719.1 GCA_028718445.1 Kiritimatiellia bacterium | reverse complement strand
CGGCGCTTGACGCCTGGCTGGAATTGCTGTCGCGTCTGCGCGCCGCGCGCATCGAGACGCTGCGCCCCAGCGCCGACCACGACCCCTACGGGCTTACGTCCCCCTATCTGGAGGCGACCATTGACCTTATCGCCGAGGATGCCCTGCGGCGCGTGTTGCGCGTCGGCGAGATAACGCCGAAGGGCGAACGTTACGCCGTCGTCAAGGGCTACGAAACCGTCTTTGTGCTGGCGCCAGAGACCGTGCGGTTGCTGGATCAGTCGCTGGTGCGACCGGCCATACCCGCCGACTCGCCGCTCACACCGGCGCCCATTGAGGAGATACCGTGAACGTCCAGGGATTCGACAACGACAAGTACCTGCGCGAACAGACCGCCGAGATCCTGCGCCGCACCGAGCAGTTCGGCAATAAACTCTACCTGGAGTTCGGCGGCAAGCTGATGTTCGATTACCATGCCGCGCGCGTGCTGCCCGGCTACGATCCCAACGTGAAGCTGCGCCTGCTGCGCGAACTGCGCGACAAGGTGGATATTATCCTCTGCATCTACGCCGGCGACATCGAACGCAAGAAGATGCGCGCCGACTTCGGCATCTCCTACGACGCCGACGCCATGAAGCTGATTGACGACCTGCGCGAATGGGGCCTGAGCGTGTGCGCCGTCGTGATCACGCGCTTCGAGGGCCAGCCGGCGGCCAGGCAGTTCAAGGACAAGCTGGAGCGTCGCGGCGTGCAGGTCTACTGCCATCGGGCCACCCGCGGCTATCCTACCGACGTCGAAACCATTGTCAGCGACGAAGGCTACGGAGCGCACGACTACGTGCGCACCGAGCGCCCCATCGTGGTGGTCACCGGCCCCGGTCCCGGCAGCGGCAAGCTCGCCACCTGCCTGACGCTGCTCTACCACGACTGCCGCGCGGGACGCTCCGCCGGTTACGCCAAGTTCGAGACCTTCCCGATCTGGAATCTGCCGCTAAAGCACCCGGTGAACGTCGCCTACGAAGCCGCCACGGCCGACCTGCGCGACGTCAACATGATCGACCCCTTCCACGTCGAGGCCTACGGTCAGGCGACCACCAACTACAACCGCGACATTGCGGCGTTCCCGTTGCTGCGGGCGATCTGGCAGACGATCACGCGTCAGCCCTGCCCCTACCGTTCGCCGACCGACATGGGCGTCAATCGCGCCGGGTTCGGCATCGTCAACGACGAAGTCGTGCAGGGCGCCGCAGGCCAGGAGATTGTCCGCCGCTATTTCCGTTACGCCTGCGAATACGCCATGGGGCTGACCAGCCGCGATACCGTGTCGCACGTGGAACTGATTCTAAAGGACATGGCGCTGACGCCCGAGTCCCGTCCGACTGTGCTGCCGGCGCGCCAGGCGGCGGCCGACGCCATGGCCAAGGGCAAGGGGTGCCGCGGGGTCTTCTGCGGCGCCGCCGTGTCGCTGCGCGACGGCCGCACCGTCACCGGCAAGAACTCCGAACTGATGCACGCCGCCTCCAGCGCGGTGCTGAATGCCATCAAACTGCTGGCGGGCCTGCCGGACAAAATCCACCTGCTGTCGCCGGACATCATCCGCTCGATCGTCAACCTCAAGCACGATATCCTCAAGGGCAAGCATGCCAGCCTGAACCTCGACGAGGTCATGATCGCGCTGGCCATCGCGTCGGCCACCAACCCGGCGGTTCAGGCGGCCATTGACCATCTTGGCGAACTGCGCGATTGCGAGATGCACCTGACGCATATCGTGACGCCCGGCGACGAGACCGGCCTGCGGCGGTTGGGGTTGCGTTACACCTCCGACGCGCACTTCGCCTCGCCGGAGCTGTTCACCGGATCGTGATGTCGCGCTCCCGTTCGGCCCGCACGATCACCGGCGAGCCGGCCAGCGCCGTCAGGCCGCAGGCGCGGCAGGCGCCCTCCAGCGCCGCCGAAAGCGGCGCGCATTTGAGGGCGCGGTGCAGCACCATCGGCAGAGCAAACTGCTTGCGGCGGGCAACGATTCGGTAACCGGCGGCGGTGAAAGCCGCGGTCACTTCGCGGTGTTTGAAGAGCCGCCAGGTGCGCGTGTTGCGCTCGATCTTCTTCTTGGCGGCGAAGAGCGCCGGGGCCACGGCATTGATGCTCTGGCTGGTGGGATAGTCCACGATGACCGGCCCGCGCGACACCCGGCACAACTCGGCCACCAGTTTCGGCCAGCGTTCGCAGTGCGTCAGCAGACGGAAACAGATCACGGCGTCGAAGCTGCGATCCTCGAACGGCAATGCCACCACGTTGCCGACCTTGAAGGCGCAACGTCCGGTCTCGACCAGCGTCGCTACGCGCTCGCGGCACACGGGCGCGCTGCCCAGCACCGTCACCTGCCAGCCGTCATCGGCCAGCGGGGTCGCCAACTGACCGTGCCCGCCGCCGACATCCAGCAGCGTGCCGCGCGCCGGCGCGGAGGTCAGCAGACGACGCGTGAGCCGCGCCTGTACCGACAGCATCCAGGCGCCGGTGGCGCCGGCGAAACGGGTGGCGTAGTCGGCGTTGGATGTCTCGA
>JAQULY010000718.1 GCA_028718445.1 Kiritimatiellia bacterium | reverse complement strand
CCGGCCATGTCGTTGGCCTCGCCGGTGAGAGCGAGCGTCAGCCCCGCTGCGGCCCAGGCGCCAAAACTCTGTCCGGCCGTGTCAATGAAGCGCAACGTGATGGTGTCTTCGGGCAGACCGGCGTGTCCGTGGCGCTTGGCGATGCGGCCGGCGATCTGCGCGCCGACGGCGCGGTGCACGTTGCGGATTGGGGCACGCAGTTCGACGGCGGTGCCCTGCTCGATGGCCTGCTGTAACCGCGGCAGCAGAGCAGCGTCGAGCGTGTCGGACAACTCGTCGCGCGTGGCGCTCATGATCCGGTCTGCGTCCGGCGTCCGGTGTCCGGCGTTGCCCACCTCGGTGTCCGATGCTGCACGCCTGATCTCGGGCACGTAGAAAAGGCGCTGGAAATCGAGCAGTCGGCTCTTGGCCGTCAGGCGTTGCTCGGCGCGCTGCAAGAGATCGCATCGGCCCACGGCCTCTGCGAGCGTGCGGAACCCCAGGCGTGCCAGGTACTCGCGCGTTTCCGTGGCGACAAACCGCATGAAGGCGATCACGTGCTCGGGTTTGCCCGCAAAGGCGCAGCGTAGCGCCGGGTCCTGAGTCGCGATGCCCGCCGCGCAGTTGTTGCGGTGACACTTGCGCATCATCACGCATCCCAGGCTCACCAATGCCGTGGTGGCGAAGCCGAACTCTTCGGCGCCGAGCAAGGCGGCGATGACCACGTCGCGGCCGGTTTTGATCTGTCCGTCCACCTGCAGACGAATGCGGTCACGCAGCCCGTTGAGGAGCAACGTCTGCTGCGTCTCGGCCAATCCCAGCTCCCAGGGCGCGCCTGCGTGCCGGATGGAAGTCAGCGGCGAAGCGCCTGTGCCGCCGTCATAGCCGCTGATCAGCACGCGATCGGCGCCCGCTTTGGCCACTCCGGCGGCGATCGTGCCGACACCCAGCTCGGAGACCAGCTTGACCGAAACCTCCGCTTGCGGATTGACGTTGCGCAGATCATATATCAATTGCTTGATATCCTCGATCGAGTAAATGTCGTGGTGGGGCGGCGGCGAAATCAGCGTGACGCCCGGCGTGGCGTGGCGGACGCGTGCGATGGCGGCGTCCACCTTGTGCCCAGGCAACTGTCCGCCCTCGCCGGGCTTGGCGCCCTGAGCGATCTTGATCTGCAACTCCCTGGCGTTGACGCAGTATTCGGCGGTGACGCCGAACCGTCCGCTGGCAACCTGCTTGATGGCGCTGCAGCGATTGTCGCCGTTAGGCAGCGGGGCGTAGCGGGCGGGGTCTTCGCCGCCCTCGCCGCAGTTGCTGCGGGCGCCGAGACGGTTCATGGCGATGGCCAGGGTCTCGTGCGCCTCGGCACTGAGCGAGCCGAAGGACATGGCGCCGGTCACGAAACGGCGCACAATCCGATCGACCGGTTCGACTTCCGCCAGCGGTACCGGCGCGGTCTTGCTGAAGGCAAACAGGCTGCGCAACGTGAAGGGGCCGCGCTGAGGGTCGTTGATGCGTGCAGAGTACTGCTGGAACAGGTCGTAGCGCTCTTCGCGCACGGACTGCTGCAGCAGGCTGATGGCCTCGGCGCTCCAGAGATGTTCTTCGCCGTCGCGGCGCACCGCGTAGACACCGCCGCTGGGCAGCAATGGCGCGGCGTCCTGCCGCGGTTCGCAGGCCGCGCGCCAGCGGGCGATGGCCTCGGTCGCCAGGTCATCGAGCATCGCTCCGCCCACGCGCGAGGCCGTGCCGGCGAAATAACGTTCGATCACCTCTGGCGCCAGACCAACGGCTTCGAACACCTGCGCCCCACGGTAGCTGCGCAGGGTCGAGATGCCCATCTTGGACATGATCTTGCGCAAACCCTCATTGAGGGCGGCAATGTAGTTCTCGATGGCTTTGACGGTGCCGATGCCGCCAAGTTCGTCGTGACGCGACAGCGCCGCCACGCTCTCGAAGGCCAGGTAAGGATTGACGGCGGTTGCGCCATAGCCCAGCAGCAGCGCCAGGTGCATCACCTCGCGCGGCTCGCCCGATTCGACCAGCAGGCCGACGGGTGTGCGCAGACCCCGCAGGGTCAGATGACGGTTGACTGCCGCCGTGGCGAGCAACGCTGGAATCGGCACACTGCCTTCGGGCAACCCGCGGTCGCTTAGGACCAGCAGCGTCTCGCCGGTCGTCACGGCCGCGGCCGCCTCGGCGCCCAGCCTTGCCAGCGCCGCCGCGAGTCCCTCGCCGCCGCCGTCGCCGGCGAAGGCCATGGCCAGGGTGTGCGCCCTGAAGCCGGGTTGCGTGGAGCCGCGCAGCAGCGCCAGGTCCTGGTTCGTCAGCACAGGGTGACGCAGCTTGATCAGGCGGGCATGGTCGGGCCGCTCGTCGAGAATGCCGGGGGGATTGCCGATGAAGGTCATCAGCGACATCACAAACTCCTCGCGGATCGGGTCAATCGGCGGATTGGTGACCTGAGCGAAGAGTTGCTTGAAGTAGTTGTAGAGCAACTGCGGCTGCCGCGAGCAGACCGCGAGCGGAGCGTCGTGTCCCATCGAGCCGACGGCCTCGTGAGCCTTGGCGGCCATGGGTGT
>JAQULY010000717.1 GCA_028718445.1 Kiritimatiellia bacterium | reverse complement strand
TTCGCGCTGGCCGAGACCGAGGGCATCGCTGATATCGAGGAGCTGAACAAGATTCTCGAACGCGCGGTGAACCTGAAGAATTTCCTCAAGGGGAAAGATCGGGTGAAGAAGGTGGCGCGCCACGTGGCCGACCATTTCCGGGAGAACGTCGAGCCGCTCGGCTACAAGGCGTTCCTGGTGGGGGTGGATCGCGAGGCGTGCGCGTTCTACAAGGAGGCGCTGGACGCGATTTTGCCGCCGAACTATTCCGAGATCGTCTTCACCGGCAACAACAACGACCCGCCCCACTTAAAGAAGTGGCATCTCGACCCAAAGCGGGAGCGGCAGATTCGCAAGGATTTCATGAAGGTCGACGAATGGCCGAAGATTCTTATCGTCACTGAGAAGCTGCTCACCGGCTTTGACGCGGCGATCCTGTATGCGATGTATCTGGACAAGCCGATGCGCGACCACACGTTGCTCCAGGCCATCGCGCGGGTGAACCGGCCCTATGAGAACGAAGCAGTGGAGATGGTGAAGCCGCACGGGTTCGTCCTCGATTTCGTGGGCATCTTCGACAAGTTGGAGAAGGCGCTGGCCTTCGACAGTGACGAGATCAACGCCATTGTCAAGGACCTGGGGCTGCTCAAACACCTCTTCAAGGCCAAGATGGAGACGAAAGCCCCGGCGTATCTCGCGCTGGTGACCCAGAATTTCAACGACAAGGATGTGGATAACCTGATCGAACACTTCCGCGACAAGGAGCGGCGGAAGGAGTTCTTTAAGGAATACAAAGAGATCGAGATGCTCTACGAGATCATCTCGCCAGATGCGTTCCTCCGGCCGTTCATCGAACATTACGCCACGTTGTCCGGCATCTACGAGGTGGTGCGCAACGCGTATGCGCGCCGGGTATATGTGGACCGCGGTTTCCAAAAGAAAACCAACGAATTGGTGCAACGTCGCATCGGCGCGGCCGTCAGCGACCGAATGTCGAAGTACGTCATGCTGGATACCGATGCGATCGATACCATTAAGAACCGGGAGGATGGACAGGCCACCAAGATCATCAACCTGGTAAAGGCCATTGCGAGGACCGCGGAAGAGCAGAGTGACGATCCGTTCCTCGTGGCGCTTTCGGAGCGCGCCAAAGCGGTGCAGGAAAGTTTCGAGGATCGGCAGACCAGCACTGCTGCCGCCCTCGCCGAACTCTTGAAGGAGATCGAGAAGAATGAGCAGCGGAAGAAGGATCAGGCTGCCAGAGGGCTGGATGGGCTGACCTATTTCGTGCTGTGCAAGCTGACCGATGACGGCATTCCGAACCCTGAGTCGGTGAGCAAGAAGGTGCGCGCGGCGTTCGCAACGTTCCCGAACTGGCAGCGGAGCGAGGCGGAGCTGCGAGAGGTGCGCAAACAGGTGACGTTCGCCATCTTCGCCGAAGAGGACGACATGGCCAAGGTGACGGCTACCGTCGACGCGCTTTTCATCCTGCTGCACAAGAGCTTCCGCCCATGAGTGCGTGGCGCGACAAAGAGGAGTTCAAGGCCCGCGTGCTGGCGTGGGTCGATAAGCTGGGCGTGAAAACACGGGCGCTGGCCCTGCGCCCGATGCGCAACAAATGGGCGTCGTGCTCCACGGCGGGAAATCTGAACTTCAACACCGAGTTACTGGCATTGGACCGCAGGATTGGCGACTACGTGATCGTCCACGAACTCCTTCATTTCTCCGTTCCCAACCACGGCAAGCTCTGGAAGAGCCTGATGCGGGCGCATCTGGGTGACTACGAATCCATGGAGGAGCGGTTGGAAAAGATCACGCAGAACAAGTCGCCCCAGCGAACCGCTGGCCGCCGCCGCGTAGACACGCGCTCCGCCACAGTGGACATCTAAATCCGATCAAACCTGGTGGCGGACGATGCTCAACGCTAGTCCTCACTCCTCAAGTCGAGCGCGAAGGTGAGCGCACGCTTAATCTTGGTCATAACATCGTCCGGCAGTTTGCCCAGTCTGCGTTCAAGACGTACGACCGGTAGGGAACCAAGACCTTGGGCGTTTGCTACAGAAACGTGTGTCAGGAACGGTAGGGACGGCAACACCACCTCATCGGGGCTTTGGCGGTTTTGCGTCGTGAGCGGGATATACAGAATCAACGCGCGAGGCGGGTCCGGGTCGTCGCGTGACACGATCACAACTGGCCGCGTCTTCGCTGCCAAACCAAGGTCGGCAAGTCATACTTCACCGGGATACGGGGGCATCGAGCAGATCCAAGACCTCTTGTTCTATAGCGCGGGATCGCATGATGTCCAACACACCCTGGTCTGCCAGGGCTATCACCTCTGCCACATGCTGACGTACCTGGGCCGCCGTTTCCGGCGTCCATTCGCGGAGCTTTGCATCTAACTTTCCCGCCAACGCATCCATGGTTACCTCCCTCTCGTCGTTAAGTGTGTGGCACCTTAAGAATACCATACCAGCGCAGGGGATGCAGCACAAACGGATGGTGACCAGGCGTGTCTAGAGTGGTGTGCTGCCTGATGCGCGCGAAACACTGAGTCTATACGGCAGGGAGCCCACGCATCAGACGTTGAACC
>JAQULY010000716.1 GCA_028718445.1 Kiritimatiellia bacterium | reverse complement strand
CACACCTCAAAGGGGCCGGTCACCGGCTTGGCCACGGGTTTGACGAGCTGTATCAAGGAGTTTCCGGTGGAAGCGTACAGCGCGCCACTGCCGATCATTCCGGAGGCCCCGAGAGTGACTGAGCCGGGCGTTCCGGTCACGGCATTCACGGTCGAATCGTACACCGAGCCGCTCGTCTCCTCGAAGTGATGAACAAAACAGTAGTCACTATCCCACACGTTCGTAGGGTCGGCGCCGTCCGCGGTGGCGGCCAGGCGGTGGTAGACGTAGAACTCCGTGGGCGATCCCGCCGCCAGCATCGGCAGCTTGACCCAGTACTCGGCGGTTTCGGCGACTTGGTCATGCTTTTCGCGCTCGAAGCTCAACGGCGTGATCCCGTCGGCCGCCGTGAAACGTATGTCATAACCGTTGGGGTTGGACAAATTGAAGGAGAAATTGGCGGGGGTGAGGCTGACCCGCACTGGGAAATTGGCCAAGGTGCTGGGAATGGCCGCCAGGTTCGTGACGGTTATGAGCCGGCGGAAATCGTAGTCGGCGAGGAAGCCGATGCGCTGCCCTTTCTCCTCGGCCCCGTAGCTGAGCAACTGGTCGCGCATGGAAGCATCCTGAGCCCGAATCCAGTCCGCCGACCGGGCGGTCGTCGACAGCCGAATCTCGTCCAATATGCCCCCGGCACGATACCCCAAGTACTGTCTGTACGCACCCACCCCATGGGGGATCACTGCGGCGGAATCGGTCGCGTCCAGGACCCCATTCATGTAAAACTGCCTGGGCGTCGGCGCGGCCGCGCCGTATACGGCGGCCACATAGTGCCAGTTGCCCACCGAAAACCTGTTTGTTCCCGTGAGATCGTACTTGAAGCCGGTACCGGCAGCGTAGAGATAGGCATACAAGTTGCTGGATGCCGTTGGCGTGATGTAGTAGATCGACGACCCGTCGTAGTTTTGCCAGCAAAGCAGCATGTTATACAAAGCAATGGTGCTGGGCTTGTACCACACCTCGAATGTGGCTTTGCTCGGCACCATCTTGTTCGTGTGCCAGATATAGGAAGACCCGGAGGAATCGTAAAGCACGCCACTCCCGATCATTCCGGAGGCGCCGAGAGTGACTCCGACGGGGGTGCCGGTCACGGCATTTGCCGTCGAATCGTATACCAGGCCGCTCGTCTCTTCGAAGTGATGGACGTACCTGTAGTTGCTGTCCCACACGTTCGTCGGATCGGAGGCATCGGCGGCATCCGCCAGACGGTAGTAGACGTAGAAGGATGTACTCGCGTCCGAGGCCAGCGCTGGCAGCTTGACCCAGTACTCCGCGGCGCCGGCCGTGTGCCGCTCGCGCTCGAAGCTCAGGGGCGTCGTCCCGTCGGCCGCGGTGAAGCGCACATCGTGTCCGTCGACGTTTGCGTTCTGGAAGCTGAAGTTTGCCTCCGTGAACTTCACCAGGATCGGGAAGTCCGTCTGGGCGGACCCGATCGCGGCCAGGTTCGTCACCGTCAGAAGGCGGCGGAAACCGAAGTCGTCCAGCCAGGCTGCATCGCCTCTCGCTACGGAATAGGATATGCAAGCCGCCAATCCCAAACATGCCAACCAGCGCTGCTTCATATGGACTCCTCTCGGCGATCCTCCGCTACGGCCCCGGCCTTCTCCGCCATCTCCGGGCAAGCTACCAGGCAGTAGCGAACCGCCCCTTTGGTCGTATATATGACTCATATCACGGTGGGCATAATACGATATAACTCATATGCGTGTCAAGAGGCCAATGTTGTTGAGCGCTGAGCGTTCGACGTTGCCTTCGTTTAACACGACCCGATTAAGCGTATCCGGCTAAGCGTGGCGGTGAAGTGTCGCGCCTACTGACCACTGCCTACTGCCCTTCAACGTTCAGAATTCTTCCGGCTTTCTTCCCCCCCTGTTTCGTCCATTTCGGTTGACGATTACGGGCGACGATTACGGGCGACGATTACGGTTGACGATTCGGACGTTTGTCCTCGTTTGCCGTAATCGTCGAAAAAATTGAGCGTTCGGCGTTGAACGTTCGGGTTCTCAGACCGGGAACCGGATCGTCTTACACGAACGAACGTTCCCCGGCGAGACACTTCTCGACGCCCTGGATCACTCCCCAGGAATAGGCGCGCGTGGCAATGATGCCGCCCATGGCGCGCACGCGCGCCCGCAGCACAGCCTCGGCGTTGGCCGGACACACCGCGTAACGCGCGATCGAGGGATCGAACATCGGCAGATCGTTGCAGGCATCGCCCGCCACGACCGTATGCTCCGGGCCGAGACCCAAGCGCGACTGCAACTCGCGGATCACGTCACCCTTGTTGATGTGCGCGGGCATCAGGGTATTGCCGGCCTTCCGACCGGGATGCCACAGATAATAGGTGTCCGCGTTCAACAGCGGCTTCAGCAGGCCCATCACCCGGTCCGCGCACCCCGGACTGGCGCGGTAACTGACGAGCAGCTCGCCATCAAAATCACAGGTCAGCTTGGAGAGGAGCCCGCGTGACAGCAGTCGGGCCAGGATGGCCTGCGTCCGGCTGCCGTGCTGGCGCAGGAAATTGCGGCGGCGCCGTCCG
>JAQULY010000715.1 GCA_028718445.1 Kiritimatiellia bacterium | reverse complement strand
GGCCGCGAGATCGGCCAGGCGCTGACGGACACCGGCTACGGATTTCCGGATGTCGTCCTGATCGAGGACATCCAGGCGTTCAGCCGCTTCAAGGATTTTCCGGAACTGGTGCGCAAGCTCGGCGACGAGTGGCTGCAGCAGTCCGAGGAAAAGATCATCGCGTCCATCAAGGCCTTCGGCGCGGTGTTCAACATCAGCATCAACCTCGTCATCGTCCTGGTCGTGCTCGGCATGAATGCCTTGCAAACCGCGATTTCGTCGACTCACTGACTTCAAGCCTGTCTTCAACCTCAAAGGAGTTTTGCCATGCCCATCATGATGATTTTTGTCCTGCTGGTGATCGCGCTGATCGTGATCACCGGTCTGTTCAGCGGACGCCAGGTGCAGTCCAGCGGGAACCTCTCGACCGCCGAAACCCAGATCGGCACGATGTCCTCCCAGATCGAGTCCCTGTACGCGCAGCAGGGCACGTTCTCCGGCCTGACCACGGCCAGCGCCATTGCCGGCGGGGTGTTGCCGCAGAACATGGTGACGAGCACGACCACGGCCGCAGGCCCGTTCGGCGGGCCGGTCCAGATTGGCGACGCCGGTGCGGCAGGCCTGACGCCCAATCCCGGGTTCGTCATCGAATACGACGGCCTGGCCTCCAAGGATTGCCAGGGCCTGGCCACGGGCATGACCGCGCAGTCGATCTACATCGGGTCCAGCCCCTCGGCGGGATCTTTCCTTGGCGGCGGCTCGCTGGTGGCCTCCAGCGGGGCGTCGGTCACGCCCGCTCAGGCCGCGACGTCCTGCCCCGCCACGAACGGATCCGTGGCATTCGTGTTCGACAAGTCGAGTTGATCACCCAGACCCCGGTGCTGACCGGGGTGTTCGCATAAGGGGACGGCCATGCCCATCATGATGATCTTTGTGCTGCTGGTGATCGCGCTGATCGTGATCAGCGGATTGTCCAGCGGGCGGCAATTGCAGGCCAGCGGTGATGTCTCGAGCGCCCAGCAGCAGGTTGGCACGATCGTCTCGAACATCCAGTCTCTTTACGCGAACAACGTGGATTACAGCAACCTGAGCAACGCCGTGGCCTGTTCGGCCCAGGTGTTCCCGCAGGGCTGTACCGGTGTGCAGAACGTGGCGAATCCGTTCGGTGGCGCCATCACCGTCTGGCCGGATGCCGGCCCGCCTCCAGACTTCAATGTCGTGCTGGCGGTGCCGAGCAATGCCGCGTGCGTGCAGATCGCCACCAGCATTCCGGCCTGGCAGGTGTTCGTCTGGAGCCAGAGTTCGCCGAGCCCCGTGCTGCTCAATCCGGCTGGCGGCGCCGTGAGCCCGGCGGCCGCGCAGCAGAACTGCACGTTCGGGTCGAACAACATCGTCGATTTCAAATTTCTGAAGACATCGCAGTGAGCCTCTGCAGCCTTCGCTTTGCCGATATTGCCGTCGACCTGGACGCCGCCGGATCCCGCTACAAGCGGGTGGGCGACAGCCTTGAGCTCTGCCCGGTTCCCGGGGAGCTCTGGCACGAGATCGACGCTTTGCGCGCGTCCATGCTGAGCCATCCGGTCAGCCGGTTTCGAATGGCCTGGGGCGCCCCGCCCATGATCCTGCGCGTGCAGCGCAGGGATACACCCGCCGGGCCGGTGTTCGTAGCCCGGCGCATCGATAGCGAATTGCGCGCCTTCGAGGCGCTGGGTCTGTCAGCGCCGCTGATGCGCAAGCTGCGCCAGCCAGGGTTGCGCGGGGGCATGGTGCTGTTCGCGGGTAGCCCGGGATCGGGCAAGACCACGGCGGCATCGTCCATGATGATCGATCGCCTGGAGCAGATCGGCGGCTTTGCCTGGACGGCCGAGAACCCGGCCGAATACCACCTGCAGGGTTCGCACGGCAAGGGGCAGTGCTACCAGGAGGAGATCGAGGACGACCGAGATGTGAAGCGCGTCCTCATGGACACGCTGCGCTCCTCGGCCGACATCATGTACATCGGCGAGGTCCGGGAGGAAGAGGCCGCTCACGCCGCCTGTCTCGCCGCGAACTCCGGGCTGCTGGTGATCGCCACCATCCACGCCGACAACATCATCCAGGCCGTCAGCAAGATCGGCCTGCTCGCTGGGAACGGCCAGATCGCCAGCAGTTTGCGCGCCGTGGTGGCGCTGCGCCTGGAGCACAAGCTGACGGCGGTAGCTGGCCCGGAACGGGTGCTCAAGGCGGAATCGATTTTTCTGGACGACGAGCCAACGCGGATGAAGGTGCGTGACGGCAATGTCGCCGCGCTGAACATGGATATCGAGCGCCAGAGGAACCTGATGCTCGTGGGGGCAGCGACGTGACTCTCTTGCAGAAGATGGATGCCGCCCTGTGTGCGCTGTGCGCCGCAGCTGCCATGTGGTTCTGGCGCGTCGCCGATCCCGGCATGGCAGGGATGTGGGGCGCCTCGGCTGCGTTCTGCGCTGCGTCGTGTCTGTTCGGCTGGGCGGACAAGCTGGTGCTCGAGCTGCGTCCGCTGATGGTGCGTCTCTCACTGATGCGTGGCTTGGGAGGGCGCAGATGATCTACGGTCTCGTCTTCGTCATGGCCATGCTGGTCA
>JAQULY010000714.1 GCA_028718445.1 Kiritimatiellia bacterium | reverse complement strand
CAGGCATTGTCCAGGACCATTCAGCCTTCAAATCCGCAAGCTTTGCCTCACTGTATCGCTTTTCTGCCTTCTTCAACGCTTCTATTGTGATTGTTTCAGCTCTAGCTAAAGTAGCTTCTTCTTTAGCAAAAGTTGGCCTCGGTCATCCTTTCGGCCACCGGTGTGATCGGGATTGTGTCGGGTGAGGTGATCAGCGGGTGACTATGTGCGGGCTGGGAAAGGAGTCCTGGGGCAGTACGGTTTCGGGTGGGCGCCGTTTCGGCGGTGGCCGCCCCGTCGGGGGATAGAGTCACGCTGTGGCATTGGCGGAACATGGTTCGGATGGCGGGAAAGGCATGGCTCCATCCGATAGTAGGCGGTGAAACAAAACATCCAGCCAATCGGAGAGAGCCATGCCAGATCATGTAGAGAGCGGAACCGAGCACGAGAAGCAGGATAACGGAGCCGAACGATTCGGGCGACAAGAGGTGGCTCGACTGATGAGCACATTCGAAGCACTACAGCGCGAAAACGACCTCAGCGAGCGGAGATACGCGGACGATGTCGGAATTCCCCGGACGACACTACAGTACTGGAAGAACCGGAAGGAGAACCTTCAAGCATCCCCTGCAACCTTGGCCTTCTTCGAGAGCCCCGAGGGGGTCGAGTTCCTCCACCGGTTCGTGGTGGCCGCCCACCTGGTCATGACCTGGATGGGCACCTGCGGAATCCGGCTTGTCTGCCTGTTGATCGAGTTGACTGGCCTGGGTCCGTTCATCGCCGATTCCTATGGTGCCCAGCAGGCGGTCTCCGCCAAGATGCAGAATGCCATCGTGGAATACGGAAGCGAGGAACGGAAACGCCTTTCCGCGGACATGTCTCACAAGAAGATCACGGTCGGTGAGGACGAGACGTTCTTGTCGGAGGACATCTGCCTGGTAGCTCAGGAGCCGGTGTCCGGGTTCATCCTCACGGAGGGCTACGTCGAGCATCGGGATGCCGGGACTTGGAACACGAAGATGGCGGAAGCCAGCAAGGGCATGGACATCGAGGTGATCCAGTCGACGGCGGACGAGGGCTCGGGAATAGCCCTTCATACCAAGGATATGGGAGCCAAGCACTCCCCTGACCTGTTCCATCCCCAGCATGAAGTGGGTCGTGCAATGGCCCTCCCTCTGGCCTCCAGGGAGAAGAAGGAGAAAGAGGCCCGCCAGGAAACCATTGCGGAGCTACTTCGACTGATCGAGGCGGAGCGAACCTACTGGGAAGGTCCCAGAGGTCCAGGACGTCCGCCCAATTTCGGCATACGCATTGATGACGCCTACGCAGCGGAGGAGGAGACAGCCCGCCAACTCGAACGGACCCAGAAACATCGACGAGGATGGAGAGAAGCGATCCACGGCATCGAGGAGGCCTACCATCCCTTCAACCTGGACACCGCCAGCCCGCAAACGGCGGAACGGCTTTCGAAGGACCTCGAAACCAGATTCGACGAGATCGTCAAGATATGCGAAGAAGCAGATCTCTCGGAATCAAGCAAGGACCGCGTACGCAAAGCCAGGCGCGTAGTGCCCAAGATGGTGTCCACCATGGCCTTCTTCCACGAGGAAGTCCGACGCAGGGTCGAGGCTCTGAGGCTACCCCCCAACCAGGAGAAGCTGCTTCTCGAAAACCTTATTCCCACAGCCTACTTCCTACGATCCGCGTCGAAGACGCAGAACAAGGACAGGAAGGCAAGGATACGTAAGACCCTGGATGAGCTGCAGAGCGAACTCCTCTTCCCTGGAAGCGCCGCTTCAGCCCTGACGGCCGAAGAGCGAAGCGCCTTGGAGGCAGTTGCCTTCGATTGCGCCGACGTCTTCCAGCGTTCCAGCTCAGGCATCGAGGGTCGCAATGGACAACTCTCGCTATGGGAGCATGCCATGCGCCGGCTCCTGCCGAAGAAACTGGAGGGACTCACGGTCATCCACAACTACTTCATCGAGCGGCCCGACGGAACGACCGCCGCCGAGAGGTTCTTCGGCCATCGCCCCAGAGAACTGGTCCAGTGGCTACTGGACCACGTTCCGATGCCATCGCGGTCGGCTATGAATCGGAAAAATCCTGTCAAACTAACCCTGTTCAAATGCTCCTAATCGTCACACTGGCCGGAATGATGACCGAGGCCCGCACCGACGACGGGCTGGTCATCGTGGTGGATGCTCGAAATGCCGCGTTCCCAGTGGAGATCGACCCCCTGATTTCCACGGCGGAGGACACCTTCGCCGGAGATCGGACCGGTGCCCACTTCGGTTCGGACCTGGCGAGCGGCGACCTGAACCACGACGGTCTCGTCGATCTCGTGGTCGGCGCCCGCAACTGTAGCCATGGTCAGATCGGCGAGGGCGGCGTCTTCGTCTACTACGGCACCGCGGCGGGCTTCTCTACCGCGGCCTCCTGGACCTGGGAGCCCGACGAAAAGAGGGCCACGCTGGGAAGGTCCCTTTCAATAGGGGATTTCAACGGGGATGGAGTCGACGACCTGGCCGTCGGCGCCCCCCGCTGGACCGACGGAGAGAAGGCGGAGGGTCGGGTCCTCGTGTTCTGGGGCTCCGACGACGGCCTGGCCG
>JAQULY010000713.1 GCA_028718445.1 Kiritimatiellia bacterium | reverse complement strand
GCGTCCGCTAACGGTCCTCTCCGGCGTGCCGCGCGGCGACCTGTTTGCCTCGTTTCTTGCGCAGTTGCCTGACCGCTTTGTCCGCCGCCGCCTCAATCGACGAGATCATGTTGTCGGGCGTCTCGGCGACGGCCACGCTCTGGGCGCCCTTGTGCTGCACGACAAATTCGGCGCGATACAGGTGGCGTTCGACCGCGAGCACAACATGCACGTTCTCGGCCTTGGGGAAGTCCCTGCAGATGGCCTCAGCCTTGTCGCGGGCATACTGCTGAAGTTCCTGTCCGATGTGTTCGTTTCTGGCCGTGATTTCTATCGCCATGACTTTGCCCTTTCCTTAGTGTCCGCTCACAATCTGAAACTGCGCCCTAGATAAGGCTCGCGCGCCGTCTGGTCGTTGATCAGGAACTCGCTGCTGCCTTCGCGCAGCACTTGCCCGTCACAGATCAGATAGGCGCGGTCAACGATCGCCAGCGTCTCGCGCACGTTGTGGTCCGTCACCACGATGCCGAGGCCGCGCTCGCGCAAGTTGCGAATGATCTGCTGGATATCTATGACCGCCAGCGGATCCACGCCGCTGAACGGCTCGTCCAGCATCAGGATCGCCGGACGCCGCACGAGGGCGCGGGCGATCTCCAGCTTGCGGCGCTCGCCGCCGCTCAGCGTGTAGGCACGCTGCCTGGCCACCTTCGTCAGGCGCAGGTCGTGCAGCAACTCCTGCAGGCGCGCGTGCCGCGCGCCCGTCGTCATGTCCAGCGTTTCCAGGATCGCCAGGATGTTGTCTTCCACGCTCAGTTTGCGAAAAACCGAAGCCTCCTGCGCCAGGTAACCGATGCCCAGCCGGGCGCGGCGGAAAACCGGCAGCCGCGTGATCGTCTGGCCGCGGAAAAGCACCTGGCCGCCATTCGGATGCACCAGCCCGACGATCATGTAAAAAGTCGTGGTCTTGCCGGCGCCGTTGGGCCCGAGAATGCCGACAATCTCGCCGCTGCGCACCTGCAGGCTGACGCCCTTGACCACGCTGCGGCCGTGATACTGCTTGACCAGCTCGATCGCCTCGAGATCGGGCCGACATCCCGCCCCGCCTGATACGGCGGCTGTATTGTCAAGCACGGCCGCGATCACGGCAGCACACGCCCCCCATCGCCCTGGATCGTCTCCTGCTGAATGACCATGCGCGCCGGCTTGCATTCCATGCGCTGGTCGTTGACCCAGATGGTGACTTCCTTGCCCCAGACCTGGTCCTTGGCCCGCTGCAGTACGACGTCATTGCCGGTCATCACGATCTTGCCGTCGGCCCGCGTGTAAACGGCCTGGGCGCACCGGGCGCTGCGGCCCTCGCTAACGAAGACCACGTTGCCGACGGCGCGCACCTGCCGCACATCGTTGGTTCCCGCCAGGAACACCAGCACCCGGTCGGCGGTCATGGTGAACTGCGGATCGGCAACCTTGACATTCTCCTCGAACATCACCACCGACTCCTTGTAGTCGTATTCGAGCCGGTTCGAGGTGATGACAGTTTCGCCCTTGCGCGCGTCCTTGGCGGCCGCCGTCCCGATCGTCGCCATGCCTGCCAGCGACAGGCAAAGCGTGACTGCAAGCACTCTTTTCATTTGAACAAAGCTCCCATGTTCCTGATGAACCGCTCCGAACGCACCTCGGCCTGCGACATGATCCTGGCGCTTTCCGCCTGCGACTGCCAGATCATATCCACACCCGTTACGCGCACACCCTGCCGCTCGATCCGCACCTTGCCCTCGCAGTACCCGCCTCCCGACTCGCGATCGTAGATGCAGTTCTCCGCGATAAACACCGCCTCCAGGCGACCGTCGCTGGCGTACATCTCGACCACCACGTCGTGCGCGCGAATGTAGCCCTCCGTCGGCACGAAAGCCCGCGCCGCCCTGATCTGCGCGCGCGTACGCCCATTGGGGTGATGCGCGATGGGCAGCGCCAGGTTCTCGACCGGCATGGCCTTGGGGTCGGGCCCGGCGTGCCAGGCGTCAATCAGCGCCAGCTCGTTCGTGCTGACGGCATCCGCCCACGCAGGCACCGCGCAGTTCGCACGACCAGTCGCCAACAACACAAGCAGCGTCCATGCCAGCAGGAGTCTCATGGTATCTCTATCACGACAGCGCATGAATCTTGACGAGCGTCCTCCACAACGTTTCGAGTTTCTGGAAAGGCACGGCATTGTCTTTGTCCGACAACGCCGCGGCCGGATTCAGATGCGTTTCCATGAAGACGCCGTCGCAGCCGGCCGCCACGGCGGCGCGCGCCAGCACCGGTGCCCACTGCCCGTCGCCCCCGCTGCGTCCTTGCGCGCCGCCCGGACGCTGCACACTGTGCGTGGCGTCGAAAATCACGGGATAGCCGCTGGCGCGCATGATCGGCAGACTGCGCATGTCGGCGACGAGATTGTGGTAGCCGAAGCTGCTGCCGCGCTCGGTCAGCAGGATGCGACGGTTGCCCGTGCTCTCCACCTTGGCGATCGCGTAGACCATGTCTTCAGGGGCCAGGAACTGCCCCTTCTTGATGTTCACGACCCGCCCGGTGGCGCCGGCCGCCAGCAACAGGTCGGTCTGCCGGCAGAGAAAGG
>JAQULY010000712.1 GCA_028718445.1 Kiritimatiellia bacterium | reverse complement strand
ATCATGGTGGATCGGATCACGGGAAGGCCCTCCCTCGTGGAAGGCGGCGTCCCATGGATCCCCGGTTCCGGCTGGCACAACACGATCCAGGCTTCGGACTTTGGGGTCACCGAAGCGATGGCCGCGAACAACCAGGTCCCGGTGGATGTGGTGGCCGGCAAAGCCATCCAATTCATCAGGACCTATCCCAACCTGTTCGGGGTCGATCCGGCGGATCTGACGCTCATGGAAGGGGCCTCAGGGCCGGTCCTGGACTACCTGTACAGCATCAACCTCCAGTGGAACTACCACGCGATACCCGTCGAACATGCCTACGTCGGCTTCTGCCTCAACAACGGCAACCTCGTGATGTTCGGCTCGACCTACATCAGCGACACCATCAACCGCCTCGATCCCACCCCCACGATCTCAGCGGAAACCGCTTGGCAGATTCTCTGGGGGTTTGCGGGAAAATCCGAGCCCGGTGATGAAATCGTAGAGCCCGGCCGCCTCCTCATCGAACCCGTTTCCACGGCGGAGGCCCTCTCGGGTGCGCAATTGGCGCCCGGGACCGGCATGTCCTACCGCTTGGCCTTTGTCCTGGCCTTCCGCAGGCCTGGGGTCATGGGCACGTGGGAGGCCCGCGTGGACGCCCACACGGGCGAGATCCTGTCCTTCACGGACGAGAACAAGTACGGCCATATTCAGGGCGGTGTGTACAAGACCGACAAGAACCCGACGCAAACCGAAGTGAGCATGCCCTTCCCGTATGCCGATTACGGTTCGACCTCGTTTGCCGATCAAGGCGGGAACTTCACGGGCTCAACCGGAACCTGCACCATGACGGGCCGGACGGGGAGCGCGGGCAATGTGGGCGGCGTGGACATCGTGGATACCTGCGGCGCGGCTTCGCTGGCGGCCAACGGCTCGGGCCTCATCGATTTCTCCGGCGGCACGGGGACGGACTGCACGACGCCGGGGGTGGGTGGAGCGGGCAACACGCACGCGGCCCGCACCCAGTACTGGAACGTCAGCCAGATAAAAATCAAGGCTTATACCTACCTTCCTACCAACGCCTGGCTTCAGGGCCGGGTCACCGATAACGTAAACCTCAACCAGACCTGCAATGCTTACTGGAACGGGTCCACTCTTAACTTCTTCCACAAGGGCGCCGGTTCCTGCGCCAACACGGGCGAGCTGCCCGGGGTATCCCTGCACGAGTGGGGCCACGGTATGGACAGCAACGACGGTAACGGATCGAGCCCCGACAATGGCTCGGGCGAAAACTACGGCGATACGACCGCCTTCCTCCAAACCCACGAGTCGTGCCTTGGAGGCGGGTTCCTGGCAAGCAATTGCGGCGGCTACGGCAACGCCTGCACCGCGTGCACCGGCGTGCGCGATGTGGACTACGCGAAGCATTCCAGCGGCGCGCCCGCCACGCTCACCTTCGCCAATGCCTGCCCCGCGAGCGCCACCTACAAGGGACCTTGCGGCAGAGAGGGGCACTGCGAATCCTACGTCCCCTCCGAAGCCAACTGGGACTTGGCCGCCAGAGACCTCATCACCTGGGGATTGGACGCCACCACGGCATGGCAACTCCTCGACAAGTTTTGGTACGCCAGCGCGGCGAACCGTGCGGGAGCCTTCATCTGCACGAGCAACTCGTCCAACGCCGTCGGGAATCTCTTCAACCAGTACCGCGTTGTGGACGACTGCGACGGCAACCTGGCCAATGGCACCCCTCACGCCAGCGCTATCTGGGCCGCTTTCAGTAGGCACCAAATCGGCGACTCGGGCGCCGTCAACACCGACAACGCCTGTGGGTGCGCGAGCCTTGCCGTCCCCGCCTTGACCGGTACGGCCGGAAACAATTCCAACTCCCTCTCCTGGGCGACGGTCGCAAGCGCCTCTTCCTATGATGTTTACAGCAACATGACGGGTTGCACTGCCGGGTTTACAAAGATCGGCAATACGGCGTCCCTCGCTTTCACCGACAACACCGCCGTCAACGGCGTGACCTATTACTACCGCATTCAAGCCTTGGGTGCGACCGGCTGCCCTTCAAGCTCCATGAGTAACTGCGTCACGCTGACACCCGTGCCCTGCACGACGCCGGGCGTTCCCGCGATCGGGACCGTGACGGTGCCCGGCCTCAACCAGCTCCAGGTCAGCTGGACCGCCGGAGCACCCGCCGGGGCAACCTACAAAATTTACAGAGCCATCCTTGCAGACGGGACGGTGGCTTGCACCACCGGGACCTATGCCCTCTTGGCCTCGGGCGTTGCCGCTTCTCCCTACACCGACAGCACGGTGAGCGGGACCGTGACCTACGGCTACAAGGTCAGCGCCGTGGATTCCACGGGCGGGTGCGAATCGGTCCAATCCGGCTGCGCAAAGAACACTGCAACGGGTACCTGCAACGCCGCCCCGAACTTCGCGGGAACCACCGGCGTCACCAATCCTGCCGCGGCCACCTGCACACTGAACGTCTCCTGGGCGCCGGGTACCTCCAACTGCGCGGGGACAGTGAGCTACAACATCTACCGGAGCACCACCAGTCCCTTCACCCCGGCGGCGGGCAACCGCATCGCCTCGGGCGTCTCGGGGACATCCTA
>JAQULY010000711.1 GCA_028718445.1 Kiritimatiellia bacterium | reverse complement strand
ATGGCTTCAAAGAAGCCGTGGGGCCCTTAGAATAGAGAATAAGATCAAAGGCGCGGTGTCATGTCTTATTGCGGCGCCTGATTGCAGGCGGTTCTGATTGCGCGCCGCTTCGCTCAGCCGCCGCATAATCCGTCCCGCCGGCCGCCGGCCTATTTCTTTGCCGCAGCAACCAACTTCACTCCGGAGCGCCAGGCTGTTTGTTGATGGTTGAGGCATCCCAAAATTCTTTCATGGCTTTTGCGCGATTTGTTAAAACACGATTCCCAAACCGGCTTTGCCGTAGACGGCCTTGAGCTGAAATGTGAAGGCAGAAGTCCATAGGGCAGTTACGGAAGAATTGCCTTGTAGCATACGGTGTGTATGCTATATTGCAGCCATGAGATTCGAAAGCGCGGATGATGTCAATGGCGCTCTACAGCGACTGGGGAAGCGGCTTCTGTACGACTACGCCGAACCAATCTCCTTGGTGGTCTGCGGAGGCAGTGCATTGAACGTGCTCAATATCGCCAACCGGACCACGAAAGACGTTGACGTGCTGGCGACTGTCGAAAAGACGGCAGAGGGCATCAGGCTGCGGCACGATCAGCCGCTGCCAAAGGGCTTTCGCGACGTGGTCGCAGAGGTTGGAAGGGATCTCGGTTTGAATGACGATTGGCTTAACATGGGGCCGAAAGATGTCCTTGAAGTGTACGGCGCTCCCGAAGGCATGACGGACCGATGGGAACGTCGTGAGTACGGTTACTCTCTGACCGTGTATTTCGTGAGTAGACTGGATCAGGTGCATCTCAAGATGTTGGCCGCTGCCGATCCGAAAGCTGAGCCAAGACACTTGGAGGACTTGCTGATCCGTATCAAGCCGACGGTTGAGGAAGCGCGAACGGCCGTGACGTGGTTGCTCAACCGCAAAACGTCACCCCGGTTTCGCGGTCACGTGCGGCGTGTGGTGGAGGCGTTGAAATATGACAACATCAGTCGCAGCATTCCGGAATGAGTTTTCGGAGAAGGTGCTGAACTTCATCTGGGGCCAGTGGTGCCAGATCGGTGTGGCGGGTTCCGCGTTCCAGAGGAGCCGGTGGGTGGTCGATCCTGAGCCGCTTCTGGCGTTCACGACCGAGGTTGCTCGACATGATGCGCGCATGTTCGATGAAGTCCTGAACTGGCTGGTCACAAATGGTCAATGGATCAACACCCAACGGATTTCAACCATCGCGAAGCGGGACAGGATTGGCGCCCCGGCCGTCATCGGAGCGATCGCGTCGTGGATGTCTGACCATGATAGGTCCATGAAATGGCGTGGCGTGGCGCGGCATCTGATAGCCACCGCACGGAAGGAGGCCCTGTTCTTCGCCCAACCCAATAGGCCTGCCGCTTTGGACGAGCAACTGGAGGCCCATTTCGAGCGATACGGATTGCTTCGGGGGCCGGTACATACTCGGGGGATGGCCAAGGCGGTGAACATGAAGGATCCCCTGAACGTCATGTTCAAAAGTCGCGCGGCATTCGGGATAGGAATCCGGGCAGACGTGATGGCGTATCTCGTCACGACGGATGGTGGCTATGCCCGACAGATTGCCGAGATTCTGGGCTATAACCACATGCGCGTGTCGGAAGTGCTGGCTGGCATGGCTGAAGCCGGCATGGTCACCGTGCACTCAGCCGGTCGGACCAAGCACTACAGGGCTGATCGCGAGCAGTGGCAATCCGTCATCCTGCCCAAGAAATCAGACACCCCCACATGGCTGAACTGGCGATCTCTGACACGTGGCCTGACAGCCATATGGCGAGAGGTCTGGGTTCTGGACGACACGCGTGCTGATGCCTATGTCTTCTCATCGAAGATGCGCAAGGCCATGCAGACGGCGAAGGACGACTTGCTGAACAGTGGAGTTCCCTTTGCCATAGAGGATGATAAGGGCTACCTCGCGGAAGCATACCTGCCTGTGTTCGTCAACAGTGTCGACGGCGTCCTGCATGCTCTGGCTGGACGGCCACAACACACCTAACTGCAACTTTCAGCCTGTAGACAGTTGTCGGGCATCGGGTCAGAATATTCAATATTTGCAGCGCCTGATTGCAGCCGGTTCTGATTGCGCGCCGCCTCGCTCGCCGCCGCATAATCCATCCCGCCGGCCGCCGGGCTGATTTCTTTGAACGCGCGGAACTCAGGGCACGCGGTAGATGCGATCGAGGGGGAAGGCGTTTTCGATATGGCGCACGGCGGGTTTGGCGCGGGCTTCGGGCGCGCCGAGCACCTCGACGACGTCGAACCGGAAGGCGCGCGGCGGGTGTTTCAGGCGCTTCAGGTAACGGACGGCGGCGCGCGAAAGATAATGGCGCTTGTGGCGGTCGGCGCCGGCGGCCGGCCGGCCGAAATAATCGTCGGCGCGGGTTTTGACTTCGACGAACACGAGCACGTCGTCGTCGCGGGCCACGAGGTCGAATTCGTCGCGGGATCCCACGCGGACGCGCCGGCCGAGGATGCGGTAGCCTTTGGCGCGCAGCGCGGCTTCGGCTTGGCGTTCGCCCCACAGCCCGGCGGGCGGCGGCCGGCGGGCGGGGCGCGGGCGGAACAGCAAGCGTTTAAGTCGCGGCCACATCG
>JAQULY010000710.1 GCA_028718445.1 Kiritimatiellia bacterium | reverse complement strand
GATTGCGCAGAGACAACTGCCACAGGAGAGCTGGTTTTCCCTTGGGCGCCTGCTGACGAGCGTCGGTGGAGAACCGGTCCTTCTTTCATGGAGCGGTTCGATGTTCGAATACCTTATGCCGCTTTTGGTGATGCCGACATATGAACACACGTTGCTCGACCAGACCTATAAGGCGGCGGTGGACAGACAGATCGATTATGGGAGGCAGCGCGGCGTGCCGTGGGGCATATCGGAATCCGGCTGCAACACGGTCGATGTCCATCTCAATTACCAGTACCGCGCCTTTGGCGTGCCTGGCCTGGGGCTCAAACGCGGACTGGCCGATGATCTGGTGATTGCGCCGTACGCCTCGGCCCTCGCGCTGATGGTGGCGCCCGAGGAGGCGTGCCTGAACCTGCAGCGACTCGCCGCCGAAGGCTTTGAAGCCCGGTATGGCTTATATGAAGCAATCGACTACACCCCTTCACGCCAACTACGCGGGCAAGCGAGCGCCGTCGTCCGGTCCTTCATGGCACATCACCAGGGCATGAGTCTCCTCTCCCTGTCCTATCTGCTTTTGGACCGCCCGATGCAGAAAAGATTCGAGTCGGACCCGCTTTTTCAGGCGACCACACTCTTGCTGCAGGAGAGGGTTCCAAAGGCGACCGCTTTTTATTTGCAGACCCCCGAGCTCTCCGACGTTCGTGCAACTTCCGGTGGTGCTGAGATGCCGGTGCGGGTCTTCCGCACCCCAAATACTCCGATACCGGAGGTGCAGTTGCTGTCCAACGGGAGATACCATGTGATGGTCACGAACGCCGGCGGTGGTTACAGCCGCTGGAAGGACATCGCGGTCACACGCTGGCGCGAAGACAGCACCCGCGACAACTGGGGCACGTTCTGTTACCTCCGCGACGTGGCAAGCGGGAAGTTCTGGTCAACTGCGCATCAGCCCACGCTCAAACGATCTGACACCTACGAAGTGATTTTCTCGGACGCGCGGGCGGAGTTTCGTCGCCGTGACCTGGACATCGACACACATACGGAGATCGTTGTTTCGCCGGAAGATGACATCGAATTGCGCCGGATCCGCATCATGAACTCCTCCCGGACACGCAGGACGATCGACGTAACAACTTATGCGGAAGTCGTTCTTGCATCGTCTGTTTCAGACGCGCTGCATCCGGCCTTCAGCAATCTCTTTGTTCAGACCGAGATCATCCGCCCGCAGCGGGCGATCCTCTGCTCCCGCCGGCCCCGCTCGGTTGACGAGCGGCCACCGTGGATGTTTCATTTGATGACCATGCACGGAGCGGACACCGAGGAAGTTTCCTACGAGACCGACCGCATGCAGTTCATCGGCCGGGGAAGGTCTGTCGCCAATCCGCAAGCCATGAGCGGTCGATCGACTCTGTCGGGGACACTCTCAGGAAGCGAGGGCTCAGTGCTTGATCCGATTGTCGCTATCAGATATCGAATTACGCTCGAGCCGGAAGAGTCGGCGACGATAGATGTAGTCTCGGGCATTGCCGAAACGCGGGAGGCCTGTATTGGCCTTGTCGAGAAATACCAGGACCGGCGTCTCGCGGACCGCGTCTTTGATCTGGCGTGGACACACAGCCAGGTGCTCTTGCGGCAGATCAATGCCACGGAGGCAGACTCGCAACTCTATGGAAGCATTGCAGGCTCTATCATTTACGCCAATTCCTCGATGCGCGCCGGTACGAGCATTCTTAGAAAAAACCGCCGCGGGCAATCAGGTCTATGGGGATACGCCATTTCCGGGGACCTGCCGATCGTTCTGTTGCGGATTGGAGATCCGGCCAATATCGAACTGGTACGGCAGCTCGTACAGGCCCATGCGTATTGGCGATTAAAAGGACTGGCGGTGGACCTCGTGATCTGGAACGAGGATCACGCCGGTTACCGGCAGCTTCTCCACGAACAAATAATGGGGCTTATAGCCGCAGGCATCGAAGCCAACGTGACGGATAGGCCAGGCGGAATTTTTGTAAGGCTCGCCGAGCAGATATCGAATGAGGACCGCATTCTTTTGCAAACGGTGGCACGCGCCGTCATCAGCGATGGTTGGGGACCGCTCATAGAGCAGATCAACCGCAGCGGCCTCGTGAAAGCAAGGGTACCGCGTCTAAAACCGACCCCGCCCCTTCGCGCCGAATCCTCTACGGTCGTTGCAATGCCCCGCCGCGATCTTATTTTTTCAAACGAACTGGGAGGCTTCACGCCTGATGGACGCGAGTACATCATTACGACCACTTACGGGCAGTTGACTCCCGCGCCATGGGTGAATGTGCTGGCAAATCCGCACTTCGGCACTGTTATTTCAGAAAGCGGACCTGTTTACACCTGGAGCGAGAATGCCCATGAGTTCCGCCTCACTCCCTGGCACAACGATCCTGTTTGTGATTCGGGCGGAGAAGCATTTTACATCCGCGATGAAGAAAGCGGCCTTTACTGCTCCCCCGCGCCGCTGCCCAGCCGCGGTTTGACGCCCTACACCTGCCGTCACGGGTTCGGCTATAGTGTCTTTGAACACACAGAGGATGGCATCAGATCAGAGATGTGGGTTTACGTTGCCATAGACGCATCGG
>JAQULY010000709.1 GCA_028718445.1 Kiritimatiellia bacterium | reverse complement strand
AGCCAGCATACCTTTTTTTGCCGATCGTGCAACCTGATTCCGGTTGCCTTTGTCCGGCCGCGATGCAGCCCCCCACCCGTCCGCCTGTCGGGCTGCCGGAAGCGACAACAGCGGTGCGTGGCGTGACGATCTGCTAATTTCAGAGCCCGACGCCCCGACGTCCGCAGAGGGACCGGAGGAGAGGAGGCAAATAGATGCAGAAGCGTGGGGTACGGGCAGAGACCGCCGGGCAACGCCGGAGCGGGCGCTGGCAGGGGCAGCGAAGCGCGGGGGCGGCGAGCCCACGGCCACTCAAGCGGAGAACGGCGCCGGGAGCCGGCGCGAGCTTGCGAGCGTCGGCGAGAGGCGTCCGGGCGGAGCGCGAAGGTAAGCCCCGGAGCGATGCGGCAGTGGCGGGCACCGGCGGAGTGCGGGCGGCGGCCGCCGGAGAGAGACATCGGGGACGGGTGACAGGCGCTTGGCGGCGGCCGGCGTCCGCGCCCGACGGGGAGCCGCCGCGCCGCGAGCGGAGCGGGCGCTTGGCGGGGGCAGCGAAGCGCGGGGGCGGCGAGCCCCCGGCCATTGCGCAGGCGTTGGCGGAACAGGCGTTGGGGGACTGGCGTTGGGGGGAAGGGATGTCAGAGCGATGAAGAGAACATAGGGGGCCATTTTGGGAACGGAGGGGCCGTTGGGGGCGTTAGGGGGTGTCTTCAGGGGCGACGGTGAGGCCCTTGTTAATCGTCCGGCGTGACGCGCGAGGAATGGCACGCTCGGCGCGCTATTCCTCGTCGCTATCCACGCCGTTGTTATCTGATCTTATCCTTTCGTATTTCATGCCCTGTGTTCTCCTCCACAGGTTTGCCAAGCCCTTGGGCTTGAGAAACAGAATCAAACCAAGAATGAGCTGAGTCAGGAAGGAGAGCAGCTGAGGGAGGGTGAGCATACAAAACGTATCCGTCGTCCAGTACTCCTGTGCGTACATCTGCTGGTTCTTGATGGTTGTCACAAGGCTCACGATCTGAGGAAACGACTGAACAAGTAGAAGAAGTCCGATGAAGTTGTATCCCAGTACCTGCATTTCCTGAAATCCGAGGCCGCTAAGTTGGGACGCATCCGAATCCTCGCGATAGACTCGCTTCGCGATGCTATCGCTCTTACGAATAATGAGGATGCAGAATCCGATCCAGATTGCAGGGGAGATGATCATTATTCCCACTGTGGCCAGCTTCATCCAGATTTGCTGCGAGTCACGAATCGTCGTTAAAAAATGAAGGACGTAGCTCAGGGATGGAACAAACTGAACGAGGCTGTATATCCCCATCAGCTTGACCAACAGCGAGGTTGTTTCACGTTTTGTCATTGATTTCCCCCAGATCTCAATATGCGTCAGGAATAGCAGCGAAAATGGCAGGGCGTGGGTGGCGAAAGCGCCATAGGGTGTGTTGATTTCCAGTGAATTACGAGGCGGGTTGGTGCATATCAGGAGTGCTATGGGGCGCTGCTATGCGACAAGGGCGTACTGGGTGGACGCCGGTGGGTCTCGGATTGCGTGGTAATGAGAGGCTCCTTGGTGGTGAGGATAGGACCGGAAGATGTGAGGGTCAAGGTGGAAAACGGCGCCATCGCCCGATGGGCTGCGGCGCGGAAGGGCGGGCTCAGATTAGGACGGCTAGGCCGGTATCGGAATGTCATCGGGCCGGCTTGCTCAACTGGCGTTTAGCGACGCCGTGGGGGAGTGAAGGGAAGTGGCGTCGGGAATGGGGTGGAGCGAAAGGAAGGTGTCCCCGTCGCCGAAGGAGGCCCAAGGCGACGGGGACGTGTGACACGCATTCCAGAAGCGTCATCGCGGGCGGTGTGGTGCCCGCTCTGCCCCGGCTAGTGCGTGCCACAGGGGTGAAGGTACAGTCGGCGGGGAGTGGTGTGAACGGCGGTGTGGCGAGGTGAACGCTAATCAAGCCTTACCAAAGAGGCTGTGGGCAGCATCCTTGCGCCTTCGCCTGAACTCGGCCTTGATACCTGCCATCTGTTCCTTGATGTGCGCCTTCCGAGCCGAATCGCCAGTCGTCTTCAGTTGTGCCTTCAACGGGTCCAAGCGATACCGCTCTTCTTTGGCCAACTCGTCGGTGAAGACGGAGAAGCCACGATCCCAGAATCTGTTGTCTCTGCCTGTCATCGGCTCCCGATACGCCCGATTGCTTAAACTCACTACTGACCTGGGGCCAAGACAGCCCGGAAGCCAATGTCAATAATGTAGAAGTTCAAGAAGTAGTGGACGCGGCACGAAGAACGGCAGTTTCTGGCGCCGCTGCGCCAGATGCCGTCACGAACGACGCGCGCCGATCCCCAATATCCTGAGGGTGATCCTGGGGAACACCCCGCTCCTGCCGCACGGTCAGCGTGGCCTTTGAGCCCTCCATGCGCACTCCCTCAATCCGGTGGATGGTGATGGCCCGGGCCTGCAGGGTGGGCACGGTGCGGACTCCCAGAAAGGTGAACTGGAAGTCGCCGTCGATGGTCAGGCGCAGGTGGTCCGGCTGGATGCTGACCTCAATGGCGGTTTCTCGTTCCATCCGGCAGTCGAAAAATTTGCTGCCGAAGGGACGGTAGGCCCGACCCTTTTTTGGGGTAATGG
>JAQULY010000708.1 GCA_028718445.1 Kiritimatiellia bacterium | reverse complement strand
TGAACTTTACTGGCACGATACCCCTAGCGAGATGGCGAAGCGTTCCTACTACCGCGTTGAATTGGACAGGGACGACAGCGAGTTTGAATACCTTGACTGGCGTCGTAAGCACTGAGCTTTGCCTGCTATCATTTCATTTGTACGGCGGCTTTGGGGCGCAAACCGCCTTACGTAACGGCCTTCGAGGACGATAAAGCCGGCGCTGACGTCATGTGCTGCGCGAACGCCGTGAGCACGCTGCGCGCCTTGTATCTGGCCATGTCCGCATTCCAGGTCGCCTGACCGTGCGCAGCGCACAGGGCCGGCATTTCCTGCCCGCGCACCGGTTAGATCAAGGCTCGCCCCTGAGCGTGTAGACCGGCTTGTCGGACTCCCCTTTCTCCACCATCGCCAGCACGCGCTGCAGCTCCTTGCGCTCGTTGCCCTCCCTGGACGATGACACCAGCGTGCGCAGGATGGCGACATGCGCCGTCTGCAGCGCCTGCGCCGCGGGCACGGCGATGTCCGGTTTCACGCCGACGTGCTCCCAGTTGGTTTTGGTGACGGCATTGATCGCGCGCGCGGTCGGGATCGCGACGATGATGTCCTGCCCCAGGTTGTACCAGCTTACGGGATTGGAGCCGCCGCCCGTGGTTTCCCCGACCACCGTGCCGCGCTTCTGTGCCTGGATACAATAGGAGAAGTCTTCTCCGCCGGAAAACGTGCGGGCCGAGGTCAGCACGTACACGGGCTTGTCGTAACGCTGTGCGACCGTCTTCACGGTCCAGAACTGACGCGTCGTTCCGGTCGGGCGATCGTACATGTCGATCAGGTGACGCTCGTCGCCGAGCGGGAAGAAATGACTCATCAGGTAAGCCACGCTGTCCGGGCTGCCGCCGCCGTTGCGGCGCAGGTCGAGGATCAGCGCATCCGTTCCCGCCATGAGCGACATCGCCGCCGAATAGGCCGGGCCGACGAATTCCGGACCGCCGAAGCCGCGCAGCTCGATATAGCCGACGTTGCCGGGTAGACGCTCGATCTTCTCGATGTCATAGCCGCGCCGCGCGGTTTGCTCGCGCCATTCGTCCATTTTGGCGCGGCTGGGCAGTTCGGCGATGCCGCTGCGCTCGCGCAAACCTGGGTAAACCGCCGTGCCGAAATGCAGGTCGCCGCTCAATGCGCGCAAGTCCTGCGCCAGCACCGCACTGAAGGCCTGCGCACTGGCGGCGGCCGCATAGCCTCCTTCGGCATTTTTCCTGGCGATCGCACTGCCGACCCGTTCGGCCACCGCCGGCTCAATGTAATTCGCGTTCATTTTCTCCGCCAGCGTCTGCACGACCGCAGCGCGATCGGCTGCTTTCAAGGGAGTGTCCTGCGCCGCGAAGGCGGAAAACGACAACACGCTACCCAACACGACACCTGCAACAAACTTCTTTCTGCCTGACATATCTTCCTCCAAGTTGGACTACGAATCGTTTGATCGTTGTGTGAAAAAATGCGCGCGAGGCGTCCCCTGGCAACGTCGTCGAAGCGGCGTTCAGCCAGGCGTGTCTGCATCATTCGGAGGTTTCGTCAGGTGTTGCCGCAAGTTGGCGTCGCGGATGCGCGCGCCGAAGGAGCGCGTCTCGAGCACGACGATCGCCTGTTCCAGGCAGGCGGACAGGGGAAACGCCAGTTCCGCATCGAGGCTGTCGGCCGCGGATTTGGTCGCCTGCCAGCACACCCGCAGGCGCGGCAGCAGCGTTTCACCAGTGGCGCTGAGGCGCACCACGCGCTGCCGGCCGTCTTCGCCGCCGGTGGCAACCGTTAACAGGCCCTTCCTTACCATCACGGCCACTGTCTGGGTCGCGGCGGGCTGCGTGAGGCCGGCCACGGCTGCCAGCTCTCCGATCGTGGCGCTCTGCCGCTCGGCCAGCACGCGCATCACCGGCGTGTAGCGCGGCCGGTAATCGAGCCCCGCTTCCACATAGGCCTGCTCGACCGCGCCGTCCAGCAGTTCGATGAGATGTCGTAATTGCGTGCCCAGTCCAGGTTTCATGAAGCCATGGTAGCACGATTTACATAAGCACTTATATATATATTCTTCCATAATTGATAACGCTTGAAACGAGCCGCCGCGCTGTCAAATGAGGTAAAGTCTTCACGGACCGTAGCCGCGGGAATGTGGCACCGATTGCCCATTCCCCCTATTCCACGCAATCCCACCCTGGCAAGGAGGCGCCATGCACAAACAGATCATCCTCAACCTGCCCGTGAAGGACCTGGACAAATCCAGGGCCTTCTTTTCCGCTCTCGGCTTTACCTTCGATGCCCGCTTCAGCGGAGAGAACGCGGCGTTCATCAACATCGTCGGCGACACCATCCAGGCCATGCTGACGACCGAACCCTTCTTCCAGTCGCTGATCGGCAAGCCGGTCGCGAATGCCAAGGAAGCCAATGAAGTCGTCATTTGCCTCAGTTGCGAAAGCCGGGAAGAGGTGGACAGCCTGATCGCCAGGGCCGTTGCCGCCGGAGGCCGCACGCCGCATCCGCCCGAGGACCATGGCTTCATGTATGACCAGGGCTTCGAGGATCTCGATGGGCACCTGTGGAATCTGGTCTGGACGGCGCCGGAAGCCTGATTCACCGGGTAAGCTTTC
>JAQULY010000707.1 GCA_028718445.1 Kiritimatiellia bacterium | reverse complement strand
GCCGCGCCCTCGTCGCCGACCAACTCCACGACCTTTACTGGAGCGAGCGATCTTCAGTTGGCACCAGCAAAAAGGCATCCTGACCTTGCGCCCCTACTCCCACTTCTCACTTTCCTGTCCTACACCCCCCGGCCCCTCCAGTCGCCCGTATACAAACGCTCTTAATTGTGGGAGACTTATGCCGTGCGTTTTGGCGTGGAGCGTTGCCTGCCTGTCTGCCGACAGGCAGGCACGGCAGGCAGACCGGTAGGCGCAGCGACCGGGTGCGAATTGCATGAGCATCAACAAGGAGGAGCACATGAAACGCATGCATTGCCGATGGGGTTTGAGCCTGGCGCTGGCGGGCCTGATGGCATGGTGGGCAAGAGCCGCCAACGAATGGAAACCTACGGCTGGCATCGGCGACTGGTTCGATGACGGGAACTGGAGCCAACTGCATTATCCGACGAACGGTGAAGATGTGCTCATCGCCAACGCCGGGGCGGGCGTTCTTCTGAGCAACTCCACCGCGGCGCTGGGTTCGCTGACCATCAGCAACTCGGCCACACTGGTCTTCACAAATTGGACCACGGCGCTGAATGCGACCACGGTCACGATCGGTCCGGGGGGAACCATGACCTGTGCCGGGCCATTTACGAACAACGTCATGTCCAACCGCGTCAACCTGGTCTGCTACTCCAGGCTGACGATCGATACCGGCGGCGCCATTGATGTCAACGGCAAAGGCTACGCCGGCGGCACCAATGTCACCGAAAATTTTCAGTTCGCCAGTGGCCCGGGTGCCGCGGGCTGGGGAGCAGCAAGCCATGGCGGTGCTGGTCGGGCATACGCCTATGGTCCTCCCGGCGCTCTGCTGTCGTCGTTGGTCTATGGTTCATCCGCAGCCCCGCTTTTCCCCGGCAGCGGCGGCCAGGCCGGCTACCGCCTCGGCAACTGGGGTGGCCATGGGGGCGGCGCCGTGTGTATCACCGCCGTCCAGGTGGTCGTCAACGGCCGCATCAGTGCCGATAGCTCCCCCTGCTCCGGCTTGTATTCCGCTGGCGGCTCCGGCGGCAGCATCTACATCACATGCTCCACGATTGCCGGCACAAACGGCACCGTTACGGCCAATGGCGGCAGCGGCAGCGGCAGCGGCAGCAGCAGCGGATTCAACGGCGGCGGAGGCGGAGGGCGGATTGCCGTCCTCTATGATCAGGCGCTCCAAGCCAATCGGCCCGTGCCGTCCATTCGCTTCGCCGCGGAGTCGGGGCTCGGCAATGGCACGCCGGTCATGGCCGATCCGGGCACGCTGTATTTCCCCGACAACTACTTCCTCTCGCCGACCAATATCTTCACCGGTCAATGGCTGGTTCCCGGCTTCGCCAGTTGGTCTGTGCCGGATCTGGTGGTCAGCAGCGCGTGGATACGTTTCCCCGGCGCCGGGTTCCAGTTGACGGTGACCAACAGGCTGACCGTTACCAGCACGGATTACACGAGCGGTTACCTGCGCTACAGACTGGATCTGGCGGATGCCGCGGCTGTCCGTTGCGGCCAGTGCCTGCTCAATGGCGGCACGTTGACCATGAACTGTCCGCTTGACGTGGTCGACGGGAAAGAAGTGATCAAGAACGACGATGCCGTCATCACCGGTGTGGCGATGGATTGTCCGGGTGACCTCACACTGACGAACGCCGGCCGGCTGTACGTCGGCGCCGGCCTTGCCGGTGCGGCGGCGCCCGGCTACGGCGCGTGGGTCAGTGTCGGCGGGGATGTCCTTGTCGCCAGCAACTCCTGGATTCGCCCGGCTGCGCATCCCACCAACGGAGCGGCCGTCCTGTTCAGTATGCGGAACCTGGCCATCCATCGCGGCGGCGGCATCAATGCCGACTACCTCGGCTATGGCCATCACTACGGGTGGGGTCTGCCTCCGGACACGCACCCGACCTACCACTACAGCAGTGGGGCCGGCTATGGAGGCAGGGGCGCGCCGGGCTGGCGAACGCAGGCCATCTGGGGGCCGAGCTACGGCTCATCCAACGCGCCGGTGGATCCGGGCAGCGGAGGCCGGGGATCACAGGATGCGCCGACGACCGTCGGGCCGTGGGGCGGCGGCAGCGTTCAGATCCGCGCGGTCAACAAAGTCGAGATGCATGGCACGATCACGGCCAATGGCGATACGGGCAGAACCCCCTACGGCGGCGGAGGCTCCGGCGGAGGGCTCTACATCACCTGTCACGCCTTCACCGGCGACTCCGGCGGCGTTCTGCGAGCGAACGGCGGCAACGCGGGGTCCTTCCACAGTCTCGATGTTGGCGGAGGGGGCGGCGGCGGCGGACGGATTGCCGTCTGGCGCGCTCAGGACCGTTCGCCGAGTGTGATCCCTACCTATGTCGCCGGCGGCACTTCCGGTGCCACCAACTTGCCGGGCTGCGGCACCGGCGAAACAGGCACCGTGGTCTGGGGCTGGCTCCCGGGGTTTAGGACGACGATCACCATCCGTTAGCGCGAAGGCGGAACACGGAGGAGTTCGTGAAACGCAGGATCTGCCTATGGGGCTTGAGCCTGGACGTTGACGGACAGCGCTGCGCGCGGGCGATTTCGGCCATTCACGTCGCCCTTAACCGTGATATGATGCACGGCTACGGAGAT
>JAQULY010000706.1 GCA_028718445.1 Kiritimatiellia bacterium | reverse complement strand
GGACGCTTACAGCTTCGATGTCAGCCTGGAGGCCGCGGACCGCAGCTACCAGGCGATGTACGATGCCTACGTGCGCATCTTCGCGCGCTGCGGCTTGCGCGCCCGTCCGGTCGAAGCCGATACCGGCGACATCGGCGGCAACTGGTCGCACGAGTTCATGGTGATGGCCGATGCCGGCGAGGATGGCATCGTGCTGTGCGACTCTTGCGAGTACGCCGCCAACCAGGAGCGCGCCGAACGCCGCACCCCGGAGCCGGCCGCGCCGGCCGCCGCGACGCCGCCCATGCAACCGGTGGACACACCCGACACCCGCACCATCGAGGATGTGGCGAAGTTCCTGGGCTGCGCGCCGGCGGCGCTGATCAAGACGATCATCTGCGTGGCCGACGGCGCTCCCGTAGCGGCGCTGGTGCCGGGCGACCGCGAATTGAACCTGCCCAAGCTCAAGCGCGCGCTGGGAGCCGGCAAAGTGGAGCTCGCGGACGACGAGACGATCCGGAAGGCCACGGGTGCGCCGGTAGGTTTCGCCGGTCCGGCCGGACTGCGCATACCGGTCTATGCCGACAACAGCCTGCGCGGCGCGACGGATCGCGTCAGCGGCGCCAACCGCGCCGACACGCATGTCAAGCACCTGGACCTGGCGCGCGATGCCCGCGTGCGGGACTTCGCCGATATCGTGGTGGCCGGCGAGGGCGATGGCTGTCCGCGCTGTCAGGGTCGCCTGCTGATGAAGCGCGGCATCGAGGTGGGGCACGTCTTCAAGCTTGGCACCAAGTACACCGAGGCCTTTGGCGCCAAGTTCCTGGGCGAGCAAGGCGGCGCGGCTGAAACGATGGTAATGGGCTGCTATGGCATCGGCGTGACGCGCACGCTGCAGGCGGTGATCGAGCAGTGCCACGATGCCGACGGCATCGTCTGGCCGGTGGCGGTGGCGCCCTACACGGTGGCGCTGCTGTTGCTCGATCCCAAGGACGACGCCGTCGTCAAGGCCGCGGCGCAACTGGAGGCGCAACTGGAAGCGAAGGGCATAGACGTGCTGGTGGACGACCGCGAGGAGCGTCCGGGTGTCAAGTTCAAGGACGCCGACCTGATCGGCTGTCCCTTCCGGGTTGTGGCCGGAACCAAGGCTCTGGCGAAGGGCTGCTTCGAAATCCGGCCGCGCGGCACGCGCGAAACCGCGCTGACGCCGGTGTCGGAAGCGGCGGAATGGATTGAGGCGCGCGTGCGCGCGTGAATGGAGGCATAGATGAAAGAACGCGATGATTCGGGGGGCGGAAGGCGCCGTAGAGGCAAGGCGCTGTCGAAGCGCGATCTGGCGATGCGCGTGTCCGGCATCCTGACGCAGTACACGCAGCAGCAGGTGCTCGAGGTGCTGCAGACGGCGCTGGGCTGCATCGCCGACGCCCTGGTCTCGGGGCGGCACGTGGAGTTCAGGGACTTTGGCGTCCTGGAAGTGGTGATCCGCAAGGCGCGCATCGGGCGCAACCCCAACCGGCCCGAGCACGCGGTCACGATTCCGGCGCGCCGGGTGGTCAAGTTCAAAGCCGGCAAGCTGCTCAAAGGGCGGTTGTCGAGCGAAGCACGGAAGGCCGGCAACGCGCGATGAGTGACGCTCCCATATCTTTCGATCCTCCGCGCGGGATGCGCGACTTCTACCCGGAGGAAATGGCTTGGCGCAACCGCGTGTTCGACGCTTGGCGGCAGGCCGCCGCGTGCTTCGGTTTCGCGCCGTATGACGCCTGCGTGGTGGAGAGCCTCGAGCTGCTGCAGCGCAAGAGCGGCGAAGAGGTCTCGGAGCAAATCTACGCCTTCGAGGACAAGAGCGGCCGCCGGCTGGCGTTGCGGCCCGAGATGACGCCGACGCTGGCCCGCATGATCGCGGCGCGGCAGGGCCAACTGCACTTTCCGGTCAAGTGGTCCGCGATCGCGCAGTGCTTCCGCTACGAACGCATGACGCGCGGACGCAAGCGCGAGCACTACCAGTGGAATCTGGACGTCGTGGGCGAGAGCGACGTCACGGCCGAGGCTGAAATCCTGGCGGCGGCCGCGCAGGCGCTGCGGCGCATGGGCATGCCGGACGGCGCCTATCGCATCCACGTCAACAACCGCGCGCTGCTGAGCGAACTGCTGTCGCGGACAGGCATCGCGGCCGAACACCACGCGGCCGTCTTCCTGGCGCTCGACAAGCGCGGCAAACTGTCGGACGAGGAGATCGCCGGGCTGCTGGCGAGCGAAGGCCTGCCGGCCGGCGCCGTCGAACAGACCTTCGCGCTGATGGCGGTGCGCACGCTCGAACAGGCGGAGGCGATGGCGGGCGCGGGTTCGCCCGCCGTGGCGCGCCTGCGCGACCTGTTCGGGCTGGCCGAGCGCTATGGCATCGCCGACCGTCTCTGCTTCGATATCGCGGTCATTCGCGGTCTGGCCTACTACACGGACATCGTTTTCGAGGCCTTCGACGTGGAGCGCAAGTTCCGGGCGATTTTCGGCGGAGGGCGCTATGACAATCTGCTGACGGCGATCGGGGGTGCGCCGACTCCGGCGGTGGGCCTCGGCTTTGGCGACGTGGTGGTGGTCGAGATACTCAAGGAATTGCGCGGCGCGGATGCCGGGACGGAGCGGAACGGCGTGGC
>JAQULY010000705.1 GCA_028718445.1 Kiritimatiellia bacterium | reverse complement strand
AGCGATGCGAGACACGCCCCCACGAGTGCGCCGGCGTCCGCAAGATTGAACGCTCTGCGTTGCCGGCCGAGCGCGCCTATAAGGGCATCAAGTGCTTGCTTCGAGAATATGCCAGCAGGCTCGTCCTCGTGGCTGGTACAGTTCTTGTGACAACCCTCGTGTCGTGGGCCATTTACGGCAGACCCTGATATCAGGAGGCAAGACATCATGACCCGCCCGTTCGTCCTTTCACCCAGCCAGCAGGAACACAACGTCGGCCAGGCGCCCGGCTACCTGGAGTCCTCGGAGATGCGCAAGGTCTGCATGGCCGCCTCGAAGCATCTCAACGACGACTACGGCATCGGCAACGTCGTGGTCCCCGACTTCACGGCGCTCAACGAGCCCTACGACTTCCAGAAGGCGGTGGCCTGGTCAAACGCTCGCAACGCGTCCGGCCACCTCGCCGTGCACTCCAACGCCGGCGGCAGCACCAAGGGCACCGTTACCTTCTGGGGGCGCGCTGAGGGCAAACGGCTGGCCGAATGCGTGCAGGCTGCAGTGGCGCCCGTCTCGCCCGGCGCAGACATTGGCGTGCTCTTCCAGGCCGCGCACTGGGCCGAGCTTTACTCGGTCAAGGCGCCCTCAGCCCTGGTCGAGATCGAGTTCCATGACTGGGCCAAGGGGGCGCTCTCGATCGCGCAGCACTACGACCTCTACGGGCAGGCGCTCGCGGACGGGGTGGCCGCCTGGCTCGGTGTTAAGCCGAAGGTTAAGATCAGCCCATCGGTGGCGCGCATCCGCAAAGAGATCATCGCGCTGCACGGCACGCCCGACCAGGCGTACCTGGAGAAGTACGTCATGCGTTGGGTCCAGAAAGGCCACTAAGAAGGAGAGTGAATCGTGAGCACGCTTGAGATCATCAGTCTTGTTGCCATCATCCTCATCAGCGGCGGCTTCTCGTCCGTCGTGGTCGAGCTGATCAAGCGCGCGAAGGCGCTGCCGAAGTGGGCGGTGCTCTGTCTCGTCGCGTTCGTGTCGGCTCTCGTCGGTCTGGCCGCCATGTGGGCCACTGGAGCTGGTCTGGACCTTGTGTCGAAGTGGGGCGATCTCACCGCACAAGACGTGTGGCTCTACCTGAGCGGCGTGTACGCCTCCGCGCTGGCCTTCTACGAAACCATTATTCGGAGACTGGGCATTTCAGACAAGCCCTAAGACGCCAGCGTGCTGCCCGCTGGCCCCAGGGCCTGCACACCGCGTGGGGAACGGTGGTGCGGGCCCTTTCTCTTTCTGCTCAAGTTCTCGTGCCTGGTGGTCGAAGTACTCACCGTCCACTTCAGAGAAGGAGGCAGCACAATGGCCAGGTACCGGGTGAGACTCATGGACCCAGACGGGTTCGTGCGCACCATCGAGCAGAACGCAGAGAGTCCTACGGTGGCCAAGATCATGGCCAAGCGCTCTGGTCAGGTGCGCTGGTACGAGGACGTCTGGAAGGTCGATCTGATCGAGGAGCAGGTGCTTCTCGCCGACCCTTGTAGGTGCTAGGCTTACTCCTCGCACAGATGGACCCGTGCAGGAGCGGAGTGCCATCATCGGGAGCGCTGGGCGGGACTTGCCACTCGCCTGGCGCTCCCTCTCTTTGGCGGTTGCGAGTACCCGCGAAAATGCCACACGGCTGCACAGGAAGGCCGTGGGCGCGCTGGGGGCACGTGCGGCGATAAACCACGCCTCCTTGCGCCCTGGCGCTCCCCTGAATCCGTACGAGAAACGGCCCCGATTTGGGGCCGTTTCTAGGCGCCGGGCGTCGGGGGTCACGCCACAGCGCTGTCCTTGCCGGCGCACTGGATGTACTGCTCGCGCAGTGTCGCCAGCGGAACCGGATCCCGCTTAGGCAACTTCAGCATCCAGAACGACCAGCCATTGGTCGCCGGCGGGCTCTCGCTGCCGAGCACGAACTGACGCGCGGCGGCCGCCGCCTTGGAGGGCGATCCGTAGTCCAGACCCTTGAAGACCACGCCGTGTGCCTCGTTGATCGTGGCGGTGAGCTTCACACCCTTGTAGGTGCGCTCCAGTTTCGCACCTGGGGCGATCAGGCCGGCAGTGACCAGGTCGCTGATGCTGCCCTCATAGGTGACTCGTGTTCTCTCGCTCATAGCTCCTCCAATCCGTTGATGTGTCACATGTGCGCTCTGGATCGCGCCAACGTCAACTCAGTGGCATGTCGATGTAGCGCTCGGGGATGCGATAGTGGCCACCCGGGGTGCGAAATGCTCCAGGAAGCTTGCCCGCCTCGTAGAGCTTGATGATCGCGCGCCGCGCGGTCGAGCGCTCGATTCTTCTGCGCCTTGCGATCTCGCCGATGCCGACGAAGCGCTCTTGCGTTTCTTGTGTCATGTCAGCTCTCCTCTCCTGCGAACGCCCAGCGGGCCCGGCAGATCGGGCCGATGCCTGCCTCGCGCGATTCGTCGTTGGTGAGCACGCGTCCGCAGTGCCCACAGTAGCCAAGCTCCTGTCCGTAGCGGAGCATCGCCTCCTTCGGGTTGGCAGCGATCTGGCGCAGGATGCCTGCGCGCATGTCGGGGATCTTGATCGCGCTGAACTCGTCGCCACGCTGCTGCTCGACGAAGACGTAGCCGGCCCACTTGCCTTCGGTCGGGCT
>JAQULY010000704.1 GCA_028718445.1 Kiritimatiellia bacterium | reverse complement strand
CGCGCGCCGGCCCAGTCGGCCGCCAGCACCGCGTCCGGGTCTTCGCTCCGCTCCGGCTCCGCCCCGGTATCGCCCGGCGCGGCCGCCAGGCGCGCCAGAGCGCGCAGTGTCATTCCGGCCCCAGCCGGGCGCGCTGCGCAGCGCGTCAAGGCCGCGAGGATGCGCACCTCTTCGGCCAGCGCACGGCACTGATCTCTGAACGCCTGAAGCCAGAGACCGACGTCCCCGGGAGGAACCGTCTTCGCCCCGGCACGGCCCAGGTCCTCGTCGGCTTCATGCAGCCGGCGCGCGATCGCCGGCAAGTCATCGGGCACGGCGTCCAGGTTCGCCGCTTGCCGTTCGAGCGCGGCGTTCAGGTCCGCCAGCGCGTCGCCGGCGCGATGGGCGGCCATCGTCTCGCGCAGCACGTCCGCCGTGTCGCGCAGACCTTCGCGCCATCGCGGCGACAGCACCGGCCGGTCGGCCAGTTCCTCCAGACCACGCCGCGCCACCACCAGCGCCACGGCCAGATTGCCGCTGTCAACGGTCGAAACATAGAGCGGGTGCAACGGGGACAAGGTGCGCGTGTCATACCAATTGAAGAAATGCCCCCGGTAGCGCGGCAACCGTTCGAGCGTTTCCAGCGTCCGCTCGGTGCGCTGCAGCCACTGCCCGGCCGTCAGGAACCCGAAGTCATACGCCGCGAGAGCCGACAGCAAGCCGAATCCGATATTTGTCGGCGAAGCGCGGTGCGCCACCGCCGGTTTCGGATCCTCCTGAAAATTGTCCGGCGGCAAATCGTGATCTTCCGCGCCGGTGAAATGATCGAAGTACATCCAGGTCCGGCGCGCGATCCGGCGCAGGAACCGCAGATCGCGCGCGCCGAGGTTGAGCGCCGGCGCGGGACGCGGCCGGCTGACGAACCAAGCCAGCGCGGGCGAAAGGAACCACAGGCCCGCCACGGCGAGCAGCGGCCACGCCGCCGCGCCATGCGTGATCCACGCGGCGGCGCCCAGAGCCGCCGCCGCCGCCGGCGCCGCCCACATCACCGCCCACGTGCCCGCCAAATCCGTATGCGTGGCGCGCTCCACGTCGGCCGCCGTCTGCCACTCCAGCAAGCGCTTATGGCTGAACCACAGGCGCCAGACCACCCGCCCGATCGCGTCCAGGCACACCAGCATTTGATATGGTAAAAAGGCAAACTCCATCAAGACAACCATCCCGGTCAACCGCTCGCGGCCCACGACGCGAGCCCCATGCCCGCGCCACGGCACGGCGCGGTCCTTGCCGAGCACGGCGGCTGCCAGCCCCGCGACGTCGGGCGCCAGGAATAGTGCCAGCCAGAACGCGGTCCAGGCTCCGATGACGCCGCTCGAAAGCCCCACACCGCCGAGAAGCGTCGCCAGCCAGGCGACCGGCAGCAGACTGCGCCGCAACGGATCGAACAGCATCCATCGCGCCAGCGCGCCCAGCGGATTACGCCGACCCCGCCCGTCCGGACCCGGCGCCGCCGGCAACACCCACCGAGCCACTTGCCAGTCGCCGCGCGTCCAGCGGTGCCGGCGATTGGCGTCCGCGAGATAACGCGCGGGGGTATCCTCGATCAACTCGACGTCGCTGACGAACCCGCAACGGGCATAGCATCCCTCGATAAGGTCATGGCTCAAAATACGGTTGGGCGGAAAGCGCCGACCCGCGGCCGCCGCGAAGGCGCGCACGTCGTAGATGCCTTTGCCGACGTATTGCCCCCGTCCGAACAGGTCATGGTAAAGGCTTGAAACCTCGCGCGTGTACGGGTCAATGCCCACATCGCCGGCAAAGCAGGACGCAAAACGCGAACGCCGGGCCGCCGGCAGGCTTACGGCAAGCCGCGGCTGCAATACTCCGTATCCGCGTACGACGCAGCCCGTTTCCGGATCCAGTTCCGGCCGGTTGAGCGGATGCGCCAGCGTGCCCACCAGTTTCCAGGCCGACTCGGGCGGCAACTGCGTGTCGCTGTCCAATGTGATCACGTATCGCACGCCGCGCAGGTCGGCCAGGTCGCCATCCGCCATGCTGAAAGCCGCCGTATCACCCCGGAGCACCAGCCGGTTAAAGTCCTCCAGCTTGCCGCGTTTCCGTTCCGGTCCCATCCATACACCCTCGCCCGCGTTCCAGGCGCGGGGCCGGTGCAGCCAGAAGAAGCGCGGCGGACCCGGCTCCGCATACTGCTCGTTGAGACGGCGTATGCCGGCGCGCACGCGCTCCAGCAGCGCCGCGTCCCGCGGTTGATGCTCCGCGTCCGCATCCTGAAAGTCGGTCAACAGTCCAAAACGCAGGTTGGAGACGCGGTTGGCCAGATAGTGAAGTTCCAAGGATTCGGTCAGATTGTCGGCGTGCCGGGCCGACGTCAGTATCGCCGGCACGACCACGGCGCTGCGGTGCGCGTCGGGAATGCCCGCGGCGAAGTTCATGCGCCCTAAGGCGCGCGGACGCAAGCTGCGCGTTACAATCCAGTTTCCCAGCGAGACGGCGCTGCGGGACGCCGCCAGCAGCACGATGCCCAGCAGCACCCATCGCGCGGCCGGCCGGCCGGATAGGACGGAGATCAGCAGCCAGGCTGGGGGTGCGCTCAGCAGCAGCGTCAACGCCGACAGTCCCGCAATATACAGCCAAACGAGGGCG
>JAQULY010000703.1 GCA_028718445.1 Kiritimatiellia bacterium | reverse complement strand
CTTGACTTGGTCGCCCGGTTGCGCGCTCAGGCGCAGGACAATGCCGGGTACGGGAGCCTTGATCTCGCAGGCGCCGGCCGCCGCTTGGGGCGCGGCCTGCGGAGCGGCGGCCTGGGGCAGCCCGTCCGTCACGGCGATGTTGTAGTCGCGGCCATTGACCGTCGCCTTGTCGCCGCGCAGTTCGACGCCATAAGTCTTGCCGCTGACGGTGACCGTGTATTTGCCGCCGGCGGAACCGGAGACCGGTGTGGCGGCCGCTGGCGCCTGTTTGCGGATGCCCAGCGTGGCCTTGCCCTGCAGGAAGGTGATGCCCTTTTCACGGCAGGTGCCGGCGATGAAGACGTTCTCGTCGGTGACCGGCAAGCCGGCATCGGTCAACAGTTTGGTGGCGGCCTTGACACCCTTCGTGGGATCGGCGTCGTTGATTTCCAGCACGGTCTTCGTAGTTGGCGGCAGGTGCAGTTGTTCGGACGCGACCTTCACGATCTCGGGGTCCGGCGCGACCGGCGTGCGGCCGAAGTAGCCGAGCACCATCTTGCCGTAGCCCTCGGCGATGCGTTTCCACTTGCCGAAGAGCACGTTGTTGAAGGCCTGCTGCACGTAGAACTGCGAAACCGGCGTGACCGAAGTGCCGAAACCGCCGCGCGCCACCACCTCGTTCATGTTGTCGATCAGATCCTGGTAGCGATCGAGCATGTTGTTGTCGCGCAGCATCTGCGTGTTGGCCGTCAGTGCGCCGCCGGGCATCGGACTCCAGATGATGGCGGGATCGGCGGAAAGCGCCTCCGGCGGCAGGAAGTACTCCTTCATGCAGTCGCGGAAGACCTCTTCCGCCTTGCGGATCTTGTCCACGTCCACGCCCAGGTCGAAGTTCGACCCGCGCAGGGCGTGCCACATCACGATGATGTCGGGCTGGCAGGTGCCGCCCGAGACGGGTGACATCGAGAGGTCAAGACCGTCGGCGCCGGCCTCGATCGCGGCCAGGTAGCAGGCTACGCCGTTGCCGGCGGTTTCGTGGGTGTGATACTTCATGTGCATGTTGCCCGGCAGGCGGCGGCGCGCCATCTGGATGGTTTCGAACACCGTCCGCGGCGTGGCCGTGCCGGAGGCATCCTTGAAGCAGATGCGATCGAAGGCGATGCCGGCGTCCATGATCTGCTTCAGCACGCGTTCGTAGAAGGCCGGGTCATGCGCACCGCTCAGTCCGGGGGGCAGCCCCATCAAGGTGATGGCGATCTCGTGCTTGAGTCCGGCTTCGCTGATCGTCCGGCCGGGGTGGACCAGATTGTTGACGTCGTTGAGGGCGTCGAAATTGCGGATCGAGCTGATGCCGTGCTTCTTGAATAGCTGCGCGTGCAGGCGGATCATGTCGCTGGACTGGGAATCGAGACCGACGACATTGACGCCGCGTCCCAGCGTCTGCAAGTCGGCTTCCGGACAGGCCTTGCGAAACTCGTCCATCTGCCAGAAAGCATCCTCGTTGCAGTAGAAGTAGCAACTCTGAAACCGCGCGCCGCCTCCGGCCTCGAACCAGCGGATGCCCGCATCGTAGGCCGCCTTGACCGCGGGCATGAAGTCCCTGGTCAGAACGCGGGCGCCGTAGACGGACTGGAAGCCGTCGCGGAAGGCTGTGCACATGAACTGAATCTGCTTCTTGGACACTGGGGTGAGTCCTCTCTGGAGCGTGTGGCTATGGTTGGATGATGAAATGAGAAGGGAAGGGGAGCGTAAGCGGACTGCGGAGAGCTGGCTATCGGCCCTTGCGAGCCGCCGCGGCCGCCACGGCGACAGCCAGGGCGGCGCCGTCATCCGCGGGGCGCGCGGCTGCCGGAGCCGGCCGGGCCGGAACGACGCCGGTGTCGGGCATCAGGTAGTTGAAACGCGGCACGACCACGGCGATGGCGCGCATGATCAGCACCAGCAGGTAGAGGAAGGCATAGACCGTTCCCATGCCGGCGACCAGCAGAATCAAGCCCTGAAAAAATTAGCCAAATACTATAGCAGCGCGACGCGGTCTCCGCAAGGACGCAAATGTGGGCGTATGCGTCAATAAACCTTGACAGCGAAGCGTCTGTGGAATGACAATTTTGCCGTAGGTGTGTGGTATCAATCGCGGCTGTGTCTACGGCTGCTCTAGCGTTGGGAGGTTTCAATGAATGCTCGGCATTGTGTTGCCGTTGCGCAGTTGTGCGCGGTTCAGTTCCTCTTGTCGTTAACGGCCATATCCGCCGGGGGCGACGTCAAGTGGTGGCAGCCGCCGGACACCACCCTGAACGGGTTCGACGTGGACGCGATGGCCACCAGGCCATATCTGCTGGCGGACGATTTCCTTTGCACCAACAGCACGCCGATCACCAGCGTGGTGGTGTGGGGTTCATGGCGTGAAGACTGGCTGCCGGTGCAGCAGGGCCAGGCGAGTCCGTCCAACGTGGTCTTCACGTTGAGCATCCACGCGGACGTGCCTCCAAATATACAGGCGCCGTGGAGCATGCCGGGGCCAGTCCTGTGGTGGACCAACTTCGCGCCGGGATCGTTCACGGCCGCCATCGAGATGGGCGATATCAAGGAAGGCTGGTACAACCCCGCCACCACCAACTGGAACCCCAACGGCGACACGAACTGCTGGCGCTACGAGTTCCCGATGGAT
>JAQULY010000702.1 GCA_028718445.1 Kiritimatiellia bacterium | reverse complement strand
GGTTCTGCCCGCCGCCGCAGAGCACGCTGTATTTTTCGAAGACGCGCATTCCCGGCGTGGTCTTGCGCGTGTCCAGTATGACCGTGCCGCTGCCGCTGACGGCCTTGACGAAGCGACTGGTCAGCGTGGCGATCCCGCACATGCGCTGCATGAAGTTGAGCGCGGTGCGTTCCGCGGTCAGAATCGCCGCCGCCGATCCGCGGAAACGCATGATCGTGCCGCCGGCGGCGACGTCGTTGCCCTCCGGCACGACGGTCTCGCAGACGATGCCGGCATCCACCTGCCGCAACACGGCCGCGGCCACGCCGCCTCCCGCCACCCGGCAGGCCTGGCGCGCCAGGATTTCGCCGGTGGCCATGGCCGCGGGATCCACCAGCGCCAGCGTGGTGGCGTCGCCGGAACCGACATCCTCTGCCAGGGCGCTGCGGATGGCGGCGGTCACGCGGACATCGCTCAGGAGATCGGGCAGCATCAGTCACGGCTCCATTCGCTGGCCATTTCGGCGCAGCCATCGAAGGTCAGGGGATTTTCCACCGCGATTGCCTGGGCGAAATCCAGACGATGGTAGTTGCGCCGATGGTCGGCCGAGTGCAAGGATAAAGATAGCAGGTAGTTGCCTCTGGCCAGTCCCAGGCGCGGCAGCGTCAGCGTCAGTGCGCCGTGGCCCTCGACATCCGGCAGCGCAAAACCGGCCAGTTGTGTGTTGCTGCCATGCACCACGCGGCCCTTGGCGTCCGCGATGGAAAAACCGATGACGGGGTCGGCAATGGGCTGCTCCGCCGCGTACTCGATGCGCACCCGCAGGCCTCCGTCCGCGGCGTAGCAGGATGGAATCTTGCCGTCCAGGCCGCTTACCTGAAAGCTGACGATGCGCGCCTCCCCGGTGCCCCATTCTCGCGGCTGGGGACTGTCGGCCGCTTCGGCGCGGTGCTGGCGACGATAGGCGGAGACCACTTCATCGGGATCGCCCAACCCTTTGACCTCGCCGTGATCGAGCAGCAGGATGCGATCGGCGACCGCGCTCACCGTGTGGAGGTCGTGCGAGATAATCAGCATGGTCTTGCCGGCCTGGCGGAAAGCGCGCATTTTCTCGAGACACTGGCGCTGAAACGCGGTGTCGCCCACCGCCAGCACTTCGTCCACGAGCAGTATGTCGGGATCAACCTCGACGGCGACGGCGAAACCGAGCCGGACGTACATACCCGAGGAGTAATGCTTAACCGGCTGATCCATGAAGTCGCCGATGCCGGCGAACTCCGCCACCGCGTCAAAACGCGCCTGCATGCGCCTGCGCGGGATGCCCATGATGGCGCCGTAGAGGTAGACGTTCTCGCGGCCCGTCAGATCGGGATGGAAGCCGGCGCCGAGTTCGAGCAGCGAAGAGATCGTGCCGTGCGTGCGGATCGTCCCGGCGCTGGGCCGCAGCGTTCCCGCCACCAGACCGAGCAAGGTGCTCTTGCCTGCGCCATTGACGCCGATGATGCCAAGCGTTTCGCCGCGTCGCACCGAGAACGACACCTGCTTGAGCGCGTAGAAATCCGGCGCACGGCGACGCGGCCGGAGGGCATCGAGCACCGCGGCTTTGAGCGTGCGGCCGGGGCCGCGCAGACGGAAACGCTTGTCTACGCGTTCCACGACTATGGCCGGTGTCTGGTTGTCAGTGGCAATGGACATGTTCACAACTCGTCGCCGAAACGTCCCTCGGACGACTGGAAAACCGCGATGCCCGTCAGCAGCAGCGCCAGGGATACCGCGGCGGAGACGGCCATGCCCGCCGGGTCGGCGGGCATGCCGAGGAATACCTGCCGATAGGCATCCAGCAGTCCGGTCATGGGGTTAAGGTAGGCCAGCCAATCAGGGGCAGCTCCGAGATACTCAATCTGCAGCGATGCTGGATAGAAGACGGGCGTCAGGAAGAACCAGGCTAGCGCGGCGACGCCGACGATGTGCTCGGTATCGCGGTAGAAGACGTTGGCGGTCGCCGTGAGCAACGCCAGGCCGAGACAGAGCGCGGCCTGCGCCGGCAACGCCAGCAGCAGCAGCCAACCGGCGCCGAAACCGGCTCCGGCCCAAGCCAGGTAGCACCACAGCACCACCAGCGTCAGCAGGAAATTGCAGGCGTTCGCCAACACCATTGAAAGCGGCAACAGCATGCGCGGGAAGGCCGCCTTCTTGACCAGATTGGCGTTGCCGGCAATGGCCTGCAGCGCGTCGCTGAAACAGGTGGCGGTGAACTGCCACACCACGATGCCCGTCACCAGGAACGGCAGGAAACCGGGGCCATCCGTGCCCAGCATCCTGCCGCGAATGCCCAGGATGCCGGCGAAGACCGCGTAGATGGCGATGAAGCATGCCGGCGTCAGCAGCGACCAGAAGAAACCCAGCGCCGAATTCTTGTAACGGATCTTGAGATTGCGGACGATCAGCATCGCCAGCAACTCGCGACGGACATATATGGCGTTCGACAGAGCTGACATGCCGCCTTCCTCAGGCTCCTTGCCGGCAGGGCGTGTTGACTGCCAGCGCCCGGCGTTTTCGCGCCTCGACTGACTTCCGCTGCATGGCCTTGGATTCGGAGGGTGTACGCGTGCGTTTAACGGTGCCGCGGGCAGCTCTACCGCCGCGGGCCGCCATGGAGCGGAACACCGTC
>JAQULY010000701.1 GCA_028718445.1 Kiritimatiellia bacterium | reverse complement strand
GTGGCGTATTCGGATTACTCGCAGTTTATCAGCGCGGGCGCGCTGTTGGCGCCAGGTCAGGGCGAAACGGTGTGGTTGATCAACGATCATCCCGTCGAGAACATCGCGGTGTCGGTGGCGTTGCCCGACGACGCTTCAGGACGATCCTGGACCGTGATGCGCAAGGACTGGGAGCCGGAACTGAAGACGCTTGCGCCGTTGCCGGCGGGACGAGAAGTGGCGATTGTGCTGCCGGGCTTGAGTCTGACAACCCTGACGACATGATCGAGGCAGGGCTGTGCATACTGAATCCGCTTCAGACCTCGGCTCACGGCATGGACCCCGCACGCCTCAAATCCGATTTCGGAGTCCGGTGTCCGGCCAATGCTGATGCGTCGTTTTGCGATGGGGCTCAGTGCGACTTGTGGCGGGCGCGGATCTCGACGCGGCGAATCTTGCCGCTGATGGTCTTGGGCAACTCGGACACGAACTCGATCACGCGCGGGTACTTGTAGGGCGCGGTGGTATGTTTGACGTGTTCCTGCAATTCCTTCTTCAGGGCTTCGCTGGGAACATGTCCGGCGGACAGCACGATGGTGGCCTTGACCGCCAGGCCGCGCTCGGGATCGGGCACGCCTGTGACCGCGCACTCGAGCACGGCGGGGTGCTCCTGCAGCGCGCTCTCGACCTCAAAAGGCCCGATCCGGTAGCCGGAACTTTTGATCATGTCGTCGTCGCGGCCCACGAACCAGAAGTAGCCGTCCTCGTCGCGCCAGGCGACGTCGCCGGTGTGATAGATGCCGTCGTGCCAGACGCTGGCGGTCAGCGCCGGATCGTTGGCGTATCCCTGGAAGACGCCGGGCGGCACGCCCGCGGCGGTGCGGATGACGATCTCGCCCTCTTCGCCCACGTCGCACGCGGAGCCGTCGTGGCGCGCAATGTCAATGTGGTATCCCGGCGAGGGACGGCCCATCGAACCCGGTTTGGGCTTGAGCCACGGATAGGTCGCCACCAGCGGCGTCGTCTCGGTCTGTCCGTAGCCCTCGCGCAATTCGAGGCCCGTGGCGGCCTTGAACTGCTCGAAGACCTCCGGGTTGAGCGGTTCGCCGGCCACGGTGGCCTGCCGCAGCTTCGACCAATCGTAGTCGCGCAGCGGTTCGCGGATGAAATAGCGGTACATCGTGGGGGGCGCGCAGAAGGTGGTCACGCCGCAGCGGACCATCGTCTCCAGCACCTTGCGCGGCACAAAGCGGTCCATGTCGTAAACCATGACGGCGCTGCCGGCAATCCACTGGCCGTAGATTTTGCCCCACGAGGCCTTGGCCCAGCCGGTTTCGGCGACGGTCAGGTGCAGGCCGCCGGGGCGGCAGCCTTGCCAGAACCAGGCGGTGTGAATGTGACCCAGCGGATAGCGGAAGTCGTGCTGCACCATCTTGGGCATGCCGGTGGTGCCGGAAGTGAAATAGAGCAGCATCGGGTCGTTGGGCGCGTGGGCCTGCGCTCCCGTGGGGCGCGCGAACCGGTCCGGGACGTCCCGCAAGCCTGCCTCGAGATCGAGCCAGCCGGAGCCGGCGCGTCCGCCAACCTGCAACCGCAACGGCACGGGCGCCTCGTCCATGGCCTCGTTGACCGCCTGTTGCGCGTGCGGTTCGTCCACGGCCACGATCATCTTGATGCCGGCGGCCTTCACGCGATAGACAATGTCCTTGCGCATCAGCATGTTGGTGGCCGGGATGGCGACGGCGCCGAGTCTGTGGAGCGCCAGCAATGCCGGCCAGTAGCGATGATGGCGCCGCAGGATCAGCATCACGCGGTCGCCCTTGCGGATGCCCAAGCCGCTGAAGTAGTTGGCGATGCGGTTGCTGTCGCGCGCCATGTCCAGCATGTCGAAGGCGCGCTCCTCGCCGGCGTCATTGCACCAGACCAGCGCCCGGCGGGCAGGGTCGCGCGCGGCGATGGCATCAACCACGTCGAAGGCGAAATTAAACGCGGGCGGCACGTTGACGCGATAATTACGCAGGAAGTCGTCGTAGCCGTCGTAGTCGGTTCGATCTAGAAATGTCGCAATCACGGGTGTCCTCTTGGAGTGCCGGCTCAGTCGGCGACAATGGCCAGGAAGGTGGCGGGCCGGTCCATCAGCGCCTGCATGGAGTGGGCCTGGCTGGCATCGAAATAGACGCTGTCGCCGGGGCCCAGCGTGAGCGTCTGTCCGCCGATGCGGAATTGCAGATGTCCGTGCAGCACGTAGTTGAATTCCTGGCCGGAGTGCGTGTGCAGTATGGGCGGCGGGCTGTCCGGCTCGACCGTCACGACGAACGGGTCCATCTTTTTGCCGGCGAAGCCGACGCCCAGGGCTTCGTAGTGATATTCCGCGCGGCGCGCGATCACCGGTCCGCGGCCCTTGCGGGTGACGTGGAAGCGGTGCGCGTGAGCGTCGCCGCCGGTGAGTAACACGGCCTCGTCCACGCCGAAGCAGGCCGCCAGTTGCGCGACGCGACCCATGGGCACATCCAGCGATCCATCCTCGTAGCGCAAGTAGTCCTCGCGGGCGATGCCCGTGCGCTTCTCGATTTCGTCCGTCTCGATGGCGGCGTCCTCGCGCAGCGCGCGCAAACGCCTGGCAATCTGGTCGCGTTGATTATGCATTGTGCGTTTCTCCCACATGCTCCAACTGGTCG
>JAQULY010000700.1 GCA_028718445.1 Kiritimatiellia bacterium | reverse complement strand
TCCAGATGGCCTGGATGCTGAGTTCGCTCCCGGTTCTGCTCCCATCGAGAAACCGGTGCGCGTTGCAGAAGAAGAGGATCGACTTGGGCGGGAGGCGTCTGGCCAGGGCGAGCGTGTCATGCGGGTCCTGGGTGGCCCCCTGCCGGTCGACGTCCGCTCCAATGAGGTCGGTGATGGCCGCGCCGGCCTCCGGGCTCAGGCCAAGCAGGCCCCGGGAGACGTCCCAGCAGAACTTCAGGGCGGAACCGTTGATCGCCTCGCAGATCGTGTGGATCGTGGCGGCGGGGTCTGGCGTCCGAATGGCGATCAGCGGCGTGGAGACGCGCCTGGCGGCTCTGAATTCCTCCAGCATCGAGCTGCCTGCGCGCGTAGCGGGCCGGGTAGCGTCATCCGTGATCTGGGCGTCGCCTTGCGTCGCCTCTGGACCTGGGGTGACGTGGGGTGATCGAGACCGGCGTTTGGACATCTGGGCCTCCTGTGAGTCGTGTTGGCAGTTGGGTGAACGGAAGAAATCGGCAGGGCGGTGTTGTGCGTGACGGAGAAGCGTGAGTCACGCGAAGCGGATCGAAGATCACGGCTGAGAGCCGCGGCGTGGACGATTGAGGGTCACAGAGGGCAGGCGCAACATCACATCAGGTTAAGGCTCGTCGAAGGCATACTGCCGGGGTAAGGCGGGTGGCCTGACCGAGTGAGAGGTCTGCTGGGGCGTCGGGAGAGATGGGGATGGACTAGAATCGCGCGTGTCGTAGCGCGATCGCGGCGATTTGAGGCGCATCCATTCGCGCAGTCCGGCCGCCTGTCGCGTGTGTCCCTGGTGAAGCGCCGCGCGCAGCCGCCGTTTGGTCCTGCGAGTGGGAAGGAGTCCACTGTTGTCGACGGCGACCCCGCAGATAATGCGTCGGCCGCTGAGAGCCGAGTGCAGGCGTGTCTTGGTGGGGTTGATGGGAAAGCCGGCTTGGGTGCAGATCAAAGGAATACGGAATGTGAGCATGGTGGTGACATGAGCGTCGTCATAACTAAAATCCAAATCATCGGCGTAGCGGGTATAGATGATAGGCATGCCGATTGAGCGGATGTCGAAAAGAATCGCCGTATCGAGGGCGCTGCCGGCTATATTGGCCAAAAAAGGTGATGTCGCCAGACCTTGCCGCGCACGATCGCCAGGCATCAGGATCTGGCGCTCGATGGGTGTTGGGAGGAAATCGGCCCGCGCGAGCGTGGTGGAGCTGACATGGTCGAAGAAGTCGGCCAGATCGAATGAGAGCGTATAGCGCCACCCGATGTGCATCTCAGCGTTGGTCACGGGGCTCCGGCTTGGGAGAAAGCCATGGACGACGTCTGGCTGGCACCGCGTGTGTGCCTCCGTCCGGATGTCTGGCAAGAGCCGTCGGATCGCCTCGCGTTCCCGTCGTGAGGGGACATACAACGTTCGAAAGGTTCCTTGGCGCTTGGGGATCTTCACGATGCGCATGGCGGAGCCTCCAGGAAAATGCGTCGCGGGCGTCGCGGGGCAATCGTCGCACGAAGAACGCTGGCCAGGCTGGTGAGTGGCCGAAGCGCATGGCTATTGCCGGTGGTGTACTGGTAGAAGAGACAGTGGGCGTCCGCGGTGGGGATCTCAAGGAGATCGCCCTCATGAAGGAGGGCGAACGGAAGGAGGATGGCGAAAGAGGAGTAGGCGCCGTGGAAGGCGTGATCTCTAGCGCGGAAAATCCGCAGGAACTCTCGGTGGGTGCGCAGCGGTTCAGGATGGAGGATCGTCAATCGGGCGACGTAGAGATGCCGATGTTGAGCGGGGTCGAGTGGCTCATCGAGAGGAACGTCGATCAGGAAGCCAGGTGGAGCGCCGAAGGCGGTGTCTTGCAATCGAATGGTAAGCATCGCGGTGGTCTCCGTGGATCTCGGAAATGAAAAACGCGCCCGTCCCTCCTGCGAGGGATGCAACGGAGCTGTGGCGTAGCAAAGAGCGAACATCCGACGGAGTCCTAGTCCGTCGGATGTTCCGTTTTGCGTAGTAGCAGCTCAGATGTCGTTCCGACTGGGGAGAGCTCCAGGGCCGGTGCGAACCCGGCGAAACGCGCGGGCCAGACCCGGGAGAAGCCAGGAGAGACAGGCGCGTGATCGTTAATTGTATTGGTGGGACTGAGGCGGCAGCAGGTTCCAGAATTGTCCGGCGCCCGCGCTGCCGTGCAGATCGATCTCCGCAAAGGCGCCCAGCGAGGGGTGACTGTCATCGGGCATGTGTCAGCGCGATTCAGCGTCGGCCGTCTCGATGACGGCGAGGTCTTCAGGGCGGAAGCGTGAGGCGGTTTCCTCTGTCAGGACAAACGGTCCGGTCGTATCGTGGGTACACAGTTCGTTGTCGCCGGCACTTTCCACGTCGAAGTCGGCAGTCAGCACACGGAGGTTGGGCACGTCTGACGCCACATGGCGGACGAGCCCGCCATCGAGCGTAATCACAATGGTCGCCATGTCGGATCTCCTTTGCGCGCTGCGCGCAGCTCGTTTCTGACCTGCATCAGCAGGCGGCCGAGCCTATTCTGGCCCTGGCCCCCGCAGATCTGCGAAAGTCCTTGCCGTGCAGGCGAGGGTGGTTTACGGCGTGCGCCGCGGCAGGTCGTAGACCGTGACGGCCACTCCGTGGGCAGAGAGCGTGTCGCGAAT
>JAQULY010000699.1 GCA_028718445.1 Kiritimatiellia bacterium | reverse complement strand
GCGATGCTGTTCGAGTTTTCTACGCAGGAGGTGGTAGCGGCCGCTTCCGCGAGGGATCTATCGCTTGCTGAGATCGAGGGACTGGCACGGCTCTTCTGCGGAAGCCACAGTTGCCGGGGGAAGTTCCTTCCGGACGCCTCGGCAGTCCCCGTCGCTCTTCGTAACCGAATGCTTGAGCATTGTCTGAGTTCTGGGGACGATTACAAGGTCAAGGAAGCGAAACACGACTTAGGGCCGGCCCAAGATTAACATCGCAGTTTGGCGGCTAATAGTTCCTGTCGACTGACGCTCAGCCAGGTGTGACTGGTGTGTATAAGATATTGTCAATAAGTGTGATTACGAACTTGATAGGCTATGCTTGCGGTGGTACAGTTACCCTAGTAAGCAAGATAGAAAGGGTAATTGTACCATATGAAGAGAGACCTGAACAGAAAGAGTTTGGCACGCAACTGGTTTGAGGATAGAAAGATAGCGACTCTTGATGAACTGAAGGACTGCCTGGGGACAGACGCGAGGATGACCGTGTTCCGGACGCTGCGCCGTCTGGGGTACTACAGCAGTTACTCGCATCGAGGCAGGTTCTACACGCTGCACGGGATTCCGGTCTTTGACCGGCTGGGCCTATGGTCATTCCGGGGCGTTGCGTTCAGTTCTCGCGGGAATCTGCTGCGGACGGCGAAGGCATTGGTTGAGAGCGCGGATGCTGGCTACACGGCGCCGGAACTTGAGTCGACGCTGCAGGTGGAAGTCAAGCACAGCCTTCTACAGTTGGTTCGCAGGAAGTTGGTCCAACGGCGAAGGGATGGGCGGGGCTATGTGTATGTGAGCATCGATGAAGGCCGGTGCCGGCAACAACTCTTGATACGGGAGGAGCGTGTAGCGCGCACGGAGGTTGGCATGGGCGCGGAAGTGTTGCCGGAGGAAGCAAAGGCCGCCATCGTGCTATTCTTCAGTCTGTTGAACGAGAAGCAGCGGCGGCTGTACGCGGGGCTGGAGGCTGCGAAACTGGGATATGGCGGTGATCGCAAAATGGCCGAGTTGCTGGGGTTGGATGTTCATACGGTGGCGAAAGGACGCCAGGAGTTACTTGGGGGAGCCGTGGATCGTGGGTGCATTCGCCAGCCCGGCGGTGGTCGGGTGCCGATGGAAAAAAAACGCCCGAAATCGTGACGGAGATTGCAGCGATTCTGGAGTTCGACACCGGCGGCGACCCCATGACCGGCCGGAGGTGGTGCCGCATGACTTTGGTAAAAATCGCCGCATGTCTCGCTGAACGTCTGCAGATCAAGATTTCCGCATCCACGGTTCGGCGGTTACTCACGGCTCTGGACTACTCGCTGAAGACAGCCCGCAAATGCCTGAGTTCGGGCTCAGGGGTGGACAGGGACAGGCAGTTCGGCATCATCCGTGACTTGCGGGAGCAGTTTACCGCAGCCGGCGATCCGGTGATCAGCGTAGACACCAAGAAGAAGGAACTGACTGGTCGGTTCAAGAACCCAGGACGGATCTGGTGCCGCAAGGCGCTTGAAGTCAGTGACCACGACTTCCGCTCTGAGGCGATCGGGATCGCCTCGCCCTACGGGATCTACGATGTGGGACGCAATGTCGGAGCGCTTGTGGTCGGTGCGTCTGCCGACACTCCCGAGTTTGCGGTCAATGCCATCGACACATGGTGGCAGAATTATGGCCGCCACGATTACCCCCACGCACGTCGCCTGCTGGTCCTCGCAGACAGCGGGGGCAGTAACGGCGCTCAGCCTCGCGCCTTCAAGAAGTTCCTTCAGGAAAGGATAGCAGACGTGCACGGTCTGACCGTTACGGTATCACACTACCCGGCTGGGGCAAGCAAATGGAATCCCGTCGAACACAGGATGTTCAGTGAGATCAGCAAGACATGGGCGGGCCACCCGCTGGACAGTTTCGAAGCCGTTTGTCAGTACGCAAGAAACACAACGACCACATCAGGGCTGAGAGTGAGTGCCGACATCGATGAGCGCCAATACACCAAAGGCATCAAGGTCTCCGAGAAGGACTTCAAGACCCTGAACATCACGCGACACGCCGATCTCGGCAAGTGGAACTACACCATCGCGCCGACGGTGGAGCCGGACACCTTCATGACCGCAGTCGGCCAGGCGGCGCGCCGTTCCGCGAAACGCGTGCCGGCGGCCGTGAAAATGTGAAACTGTTCTTGGGCCGGCCCTAAGCCTGCAACGCCCGCGCAGAAGTCGGTCAGCGTCCGGCCCCGCCCCCTGCCTGCGTGGGCTAGCGCGTGAGGTCGAGTCGGACCACGCGCACGCCGGATTCCGGTGCGGCCGCGGGCACGGTCACGGTGACGGTGCCGCCGACAATGGGTTGCGGCAGGAGCTCGATCTCGGCAAGCGGGAACAGGGGTGCCTGGTTGTGCACGCCCAGGAACTCGATCCGGTAGCGGGCGTAGGCCGTGCTGTTGGACAGGTTGAAGACCTTCCGCGAGTGCCGCTTCTCCCAGACCGGCTCATCCTTGCGCTCGTCGAGCAGCGTCCAGTTCGTGCCGTCCTGCGAACCGAGAACGCGCCATGCCGCCGGATCGCGGTCGGGCATGTCGTTCGCCGAGGTCAGCGCGTAAGTTGTGACCGGCGGACGCACTCCGACGACGTCGGCCTGCCAGACGACCGGGAACCGGTTC
>JAQULY010000698.1 GCA_028718445.1 Kiritimatiellia bacterium | reverse complement strand
CCGGCGAGCGCCGCCTGCGCGCCGCCATCGAGGCAGGCTTGACGGAAGTGCCGACCATCGTCCTGGACGCGGTGGACCGCGACGCCGCCGAAATGGCCATTATCGAGAACATTCAGCGCGAGGACCTCAACGTCATCGAGGAGGCCGAGGGCTATCGCTCGCTGGCCGAACATTTCGGTCTGACACAGCAGGACGTGGCCGACCGCGTCGGCAAGGCGCGCACCAGCGTGGCCAACGCACTGCGGCTGCTCGAGCTCCCGGATGAGGTCAAGCTGCTGCTGAGCGCCAACAAACTCTCCACGGGACACGCCAAGGTGCTGCTCTCGCTGAGCGGCGAGGAGGAGCAGACGCTGCTGGCCAGGCGTTGCGTAACCGAAGGCCAGACCGTGCGCGCCCTGGAGAAAATGATCCAGCGCCGTCAGGCCGAGAAGATCGCGGCGGCGGAGAAGCGGACCGATGTGCCCGAGACCCACCGGCGCTATCTTCTGGACCGTCTGCACGCGCGTTTCGGCACGCAGGTCCGGCTGCAGCCCAGCGTCACGCACAGCAACGGAAAACGCACCAAAGGCTGCATCGAGATGGATTTTTACGATAACGACGATCTCGATCGTATCCTTGGACTGCTGGGTATCGAGGTCGAGTGAAGCCCGCGCCACGCCAGCCTGCCGAGACGCTCGCGGCCTGTGCCGCGGCGTTGACGCTGGCGGCATCGCTCGCCATCGTCGGTTGCCGCCCCGTCTCCAGATCATCCCGACCCGCGCCGCCGAACCGCGCCGCCGTCATTGCACCCGCCGGTCTTGGCAGCAATGCCCTGCGCCGGGTCGAGCGTCTGCTTGCGCTCGGACCGCGCGACGCCGGCACGGAGGGTGCCGCGCGCGCCGCGCGCTGGATCGCCGACGAACTGCGGACAATCGGACTGGAGACGCGCCTGGACAGCTTCGGCGATGCGACCCCCGCCGGCACTCAGACCTTCTACAACGTGTTGGCCACCCTTCCGGGCAGCAGCGACGAGTGGGTGGTGCTGCTCTCGCACTACGACACCAAGTCGGGAGTAGCCACAAACTTCGTCGGCGCCAACGACAGCGGCTCCTCCACCGGCCTGCTGCTGGAACTCGCCGCGGCGATACGGCGCGGCAGCCCCCGCAAACACAACGTTCTGCTGGCTTTCCTGGACGGCGAGGAGTGCCTGCACAGTTACGGCCCGGCTGACGGTCTGCACGGCAGCCGCCGCCTGGCAGATCAACTGCGGCGACGCCACGAGAAGGTGCGGGCGGTCATACTATTGGACATGGTGGGCGATCACGATCTGATCTTCACGCTGCCGCGCAACGGCACTGCCGCGCTCAAGCTGCTGTTGCTCGATGCCGCCGCCGCGCAGGGCTGCCGCCAACGCGTGCGCCTGCTGACGTGCGATATCCTGGACGACCACCAGCCTTTTCTCGACGCGGGCTTTCCGGCCGTCAACCTGATAGACTTCGAGTATGGTAGCCGCCCCGGCGATAACGACTACTGGCATACGGCGGCGGACTCGCTCGACAAGCTCACGCCCGACGCCCTGCGCCAGGCCGGCGCGATCGTGCTCGAAATGCTGAACCGTCTTAAGGAACGATAGCCTATGAGGAACAAGACAATACCGGCCACTCTGCCCGTCATCATCATGCCTTGTCTGGACATGCAGGCCGGGCGCGTGGTCAAAGGCGTGCGCTTCGTCGAGATCCGCGATGCCGGCGATCCGGTCGAGTGCTGCCTGGCGTACTGCCGCGCCGGCGCCGACGAAATCGCCATGCTGGACATCACCGCAACCGTTGAGGGACGCGCCACGCTGCTGGATGTCGTGAAGCGCGTCGCCGCGGTCGCGACGGTGCCGTTCACGGTTGGCGGCGGTATCGCGGACGTCAAGAGCGCTGAGGCCGTGCTGCAGGCCGGCGCCGGCAAGATTTCCACCAGCAGCGCCGCCTTCCGCCGTCCCGAGGTCATCGGCGAGATGGTGCAGGCGTTCGGCGCCGAGCGCGTGACCGTCGCGATTGACGCCGCGCAAAATCCAAAGCTGCCGTCCGGTTACGAGGTCTTCATTGATGGCGGTCGAACCGCCACCGGCTGTGACGCCGTGGAGTGGGCCAGGCGCGCAGCCGGTTTCGGCGTCCGGACGATACTCCCCACCAGCAAGTCCACGGACGGTGTGCGCACGGGCTACGATCTGCCGTTGATCCGCGCGATCAAGGACGCCACCGGCACCACGGTGGTAGCCTCCGGCGGCGCGGGTAAACTGGAGCATTTCAGGGAGGCCGTCGAAGCGGGCGCGACCGTCCTGTTGGCCGCCTCGGTCTTTCACTTCAACGTCATCGGCATCCAGGAACTCAAGGCCTATCTCAGGCAACATGGCGTGACCGTGCAGCCTTGAGGCATTGACTGCCCCACGGCACGATTGGCATAATCGGACGCATGAATGCCAAGATCAACATGTTCTCCGCCGATGAACTGGCCCGCATGCTTGACATCCGCAAGCAGATGGATGAACTCCAGGCCAAGTACGATGCGATTGTCAAGGGCGCCGAGGCGCGCCTGACGGCAGCTGCCGCCGCCGCCAAAGATGCGGTGGCGCCAACCCCGGCACAGGGCGCAAGCGTTCCGGCGGCGGCTGTGCCCGCCACTGCCACACCCGCGGTAGCC
>JAQULY010000697.1 GCA_028718445.1 Kiritimatiellia bacterium | reverse complement strand
ATGGTCCGGCGCCGGCAAGGTGCGCACGGTGGATACGATTGTCTGCAAGAACCAGTCCGCCGCCTCAGCGTGCCATTCGGGAAAACTGCTGTGCCCCGGCGTCGGCAGCATGCGCAACGTGACATCACAAGCCAGGGAACGGGCCTGGCTGGCGGCGGCCAGCGCGCGGGCAAAGGTAATCGCCTTGTCGGTGTCCACGCGCGTGTCGGCGTTTCCGATGGTGATCCACGCGGCACGGTCGGCCAGCGCCGCCACCACGGTTACCAGCGCCAATCGCCGCACCAGCGGGTTGTGCTCCTGCCCGGCAAATTCACTGAGCGCCAACAGGTCCGTCACCGGACTGAAGGCCGCCACCGCCCGAATGCACGGGTTGCCGGCGGCGGCGTGAAAGGCCAGGAAGCCGCCGCGCGAAGTGCCGGTCGCGGCAATGCGCGCGGGGTCCGCAAGGCCCGTCGTCACCAGATGCCCGACCACATCGTTTATCCGTGTTTGAAACGCCGTGACGATGTCTTCACCCGCCGCCGTGCGCGCCGCCCACCCCCCCAATTCCTTAGGCTCACCGGGACGGCAGTCAGCGCCATGACATGGCAGATCCAGCGAAACCACATTCCAGCCCTGTGCGTGCAGCAGGCGGCCGACCCGGCAATAGGGCTCGGTGGTCAGCGTGTCCGCGCCGGTCGAAGCCAGGAGCAGCAGCGTTGGCGCGGGTGCGCCGCCATGCGCGGGCAGCATCGCGAACGCGGCGCCGGCAACGGTCTGCTTCGCAAGCACTTTTGGTTTAATCGTCGTAGTTGTCATTGTGGTATCATATCCTTTTTTCCCCTCCATCACTGTTTCTCTCCCCCCTTTAGTGCCCAAACATCGGGGCATTCTATGCCCCTGTTCAGTTCACGAGACGCTCATGGCGTACAGCCCGGCATTCTGACCGGTATAGGATGTTGTGATCATCAACCATAAGCAGGGTTCGAGACGGTAATATGGATTTTCCCAAGGCAATCCCCGCCTGCTTCTTGGTGGTTTTTGCCGCTTCGGCAACCCCTGCAATGATCGCGCTCTTCGTTTTTGACTTGGCCATTACACTATCCTCCTTCTGTTTTTTACACCATTTTCTGATCAAACTTTATTTCGCTGGAACCCGAAGGCGAACAGCCGTGCGTTGTCCAGGAGGAACCGCAACCGGAAGGGGCGGGCGACCAAGGCGGTCGCTGTGTTACCAGGCGTCCATGTCACGGGTGCGCGGCATCCCGGGCAGCACGAAGTGTCTTCGACGATCGGCCGGCAAGCCGAGGCCTCGAAGCCGGGCAGCACGCGCCCGTTCTCGTCAAGCGCTTCGACCAAGAGCCGCCCTCCGCCAGCGTCGGCGTTGACCCATAGCTCCGGCAGTAGGGTCGTCAGCGGCTCGGTTGTCACGACGCCTGTCTGGTCGGGCAAACTGTCCCAGGAGGCGAAGCCATCCCGTCGTATCATCGCCCGGCCGATGGCTGATTTCCAGGGCATATCCAAAGACTGATGGTGCAGGATGTCGAAGCCGCCGTAACAGAACACCATCTGGGTCTCGGTCAGGATCGGGTCCGTGAGGCCCAGAACCATGCCGCTGTCGAACGCGCCCGGAGCGCCCAGGCCGATGAAATTGCCACGCCAGGGCCGCGACCAAGCGAGCCCGTCCTGGCTGAAAGCGAACTGCTGTTCGAAATGTCCCCGCTCGTCGTGCATTGTCAGGAACGCGAGATAATAGCCGCCGTAGGGCATGACGAATATATACTGGATGTTGGCGTCCGGCCGGTCGCGTTCGTCGTGCCTCATGACGACACGCTCGTGGCGCCAGTGGCGCCAGTCGTCGCTTTCCGCCCAAGCCATGACGCGGCGACTGTGCCAGGCGCCGGTCAGCGGGCCGCCGCCCCCGTCTTCCTTGCCCTGGCCGCCGGATCGCAGGAGCACCCGGACCGGTTCGACTGTTGCCTGCGACTCTGGGTGGAATGTGACGGCGGGACCCCGGAGTTCCGTCAGGCCGTCTGGACGAGGTTCATGACCGAACGCCGGCATATATAAGGTGACGGGCCGCCAGCCGCCGGGTTGGGTGGAATCGGGCGTTTCGCCGGTGACTTCCCAAATCTTGTAGTACGCGACGAACCGCTGGCGCATGGGATCCCACATGGCGTGGATGATGTCGGACGGCACGTGCCATAGCGGGTTGCCTGGGTCTTCCGTCCAGCGCCGGCCGTCTGGAGAATACGACATGAACTCCCCGTCGTACGTGAACCGGATGGCCTTGAACCGCTCCGCGGGCGGACATTCCGGCCGGGGATCGCGCACGACGGACCGCACCGCTTTGTCGGGGTGGGGACCGCCCGTGAGCATGTTGCGCGCCGGCCGGCCGTCGAAGGTTTCGATACCCAGCTCGGGCTTGGACCACGTCAGCCCGTCATCCGAGACCGCCAGGCCCCAGGGGTAGTAGTTGTCCTCGTGACGATAGGCGATATAGAAGAAATCGCACTGCCGCGTGTCCGGGTTCCAAAGCAGGCGGGTTCCCCACGTGTAGGGACCGTGCCCCTCCCACGGCTCGGTGGCGGTAATGATCGGGCTGGCCGGGTCCTTCGTGGCGCCATGGAAGGTTTGCCGGCAGCCTTGGGTTCCGGCCACGACATGGCCGTCGAGGAGCAACACGGGATCCGACGTGATGGTA
>JAQULY010000696.1 GCA_028718445.1 Kiritimatiellia bacterium | reverse complement strand
GACCTCGAACATCTGTCCTGGTTGACCCGGTTGCCGGTTCCCACCGCCTTTATCAGCTCCGCTCCCATGCCAAATCGGGTCCACGGCGATGCCGGCCGGTTTGCCGAACTCAGTCTGCGCTCCCTGGCCCGGCAGGGATGCCGTCGCATCGGTCTTATCGCCGCCACATCCACACAAACCACCAATCCGGACGGCACAAGACACGAGGACGTGCGTTTTCTCGATGCGTTCGTGGAGCAGGCCGGACTATGCGGGCTTACCATTCGCGACGCCTGGATTGTGACCTCGCGCACGGCCTGGAATCGCTCCAATCCGGCCGTGTCCGGCGAACGCTTCGGGTACGAGGCATTCCTCCACCTCTGGGCCGGTGCCACGCGCCCGGATGGGCTGGTGGTCTGGACCGACGCCGAAGCCCAGGGAGCCATTCTCGCGATGGTCGAGAAACGGGTGCGGGTCCCGGACGATCTGCGGCTGGTCCTCCACAAGAACGCGGAGGTCGACATGGTCTGCCCATACCCGGCAACGATGGTGGTTACACGTGCGGACGATGTCGCCCGCGACCTGCTGGAACTGGTGGAAAAACAATTTGCGGGAGAAGAGGTGCAGCCACTGTCGCTGCAGTTTTCCCTGCAGGAAACCGGGCGGTAATCCCGGATAGGAGCAAACGATGAACCGGATGACGAAGACCGTGTGGCTGATCGCGGCAGGCATGCTGCTGATGAAGGCCGGGACACAGGCAGGTGTCAACTTGCCCGAACCCTACATGAAGATGGCGGTGCTGTGGCAGAAGGCGGCCGAGACGAGCGACTGGCTGTCCGTCTACACCTGGGTGGGTCCCGGCAACGCGGTCTCGAATTACTGCACCCCGCTGGGACTGCGGACCTCGACCTGGCAGCGCACGTCCGTCGCCATTGGCGACGGCGACGGCGACCGGCGCAATGAAATCTGGTTCACGGAACAGGAGCAGGGCACGCACAACGATCGGATTACGGCATACTCCTGGGAGGGACCGAATCAAGCATTGGTCCAGGTCTTCCAATCGGATGTCGATTCCTCGGAGTGGGACAACATCTCGATTGCCGTGGGCGACGCCGACAACAACGGTTCGCCCGACGTCTTCACCGTTCAACTCGGTCCCGTCGGCACGGTCAGCAACGCCGACCGTGTTGCCGCCTTCACCTGGGACGGTCCTGGGCACGCGTTGGGCTGGAATACCTACGTGGAACAGGATTCGGGAAACAACGCCTGGTCAGCCTGGAATAACCAATCCGTCAGTATCGGCGATGTCAACAACGACGGCTCCAACAAAGTCATGATCGTGGCCCATTCCGGTAATACAGACCTCTTCCGGTTCTACCGATGGGCCGGCCCCGGGAACAAACTGACGTCTTATGACTCGGACCGTGGCATTGACACGACCTCATGGAGCAAGATCGCCCTGTCCATTGGCGATGCCAACAACGATGGTACGAACGAAATTGCCACCGTCTGGCAGGAAATTCAGTACGATCCGCGTGACGACGAAATCAACATGTTCCGCTGGACTGGTCCAGGTAATAATCCGGTGGAGGTTCAGCACGCGCTGATCGGCAGCTACAACGATACCGTCAACGAACTGGATGTCGCCATCGGCAACCTGGACAACTTCGCTCCACGCGGTTCCGTCATCGTCATTCGGTGACCACACCAGGTAGCGCATTGGAAAGGTGCCGGCCACGCGCCGGGTCATCATGACAAACACACATCGTTGTTGCGCCATCATGTGGCTTGCCCTGGGGTTCGCCTGCTATCAGCCCGCCCATGGGCAGGCCGTTCAGCACGCCTACTACAGCGGACGTCCCGGTTTCCAGTACGTACGCCAGATGCAGAGCGTCGGGGTCACAAACCTGCAGACCTGGGTGAAGTTGGCGGATCTGTGGGTTGGCAGCAATCGGTTCGACTTCGCCGCCACCGACGGCCGCTTGCGCGCAGCGCTGGCCGATCTTCCCGGCGGCCGACTGATGTTGCGTGTCGCCATCTACACACCCGCCTGGTGGCTGAACGACCATACGGACCAGGCGCTTCTGGCGCCGGCCGGCACTGTGACCTGGCGCGCGTCGCTCGCGAGCCGGCTGTGGCGCAAGGCAACGGCCGAGGCGATGGCATCCTGGCTCAGGCACCTGGACGAGATCGGTTTACTGGATGCGATCGTCGATATCCAACTCGACGCCGGGCCGGTCGGCGAGAATGCCTATTCGTGGGGAAACGCGCAACCCCAGCGTGTGTTGTTCGATTACAGCGCCCCCATGCGCGCACGGTTGCTCGAGCTGACCGGCGGCGACATGCCGTCGGTCGAGGAGCGGCTCGCGGCCAGCGATCTGGACATACGCGACCCCGTGGCTATGGGGGACGTGATCGCCTGTCAAAGCCTGTTGAGCCAGGCTATGGCCGAGTCGCTCACCGAGGTGGCCGCCGCTGTCAAAAACGCCACGCACGGACGCGTCTCCGTGGGCGCCTTCTACGGCTATCTCTTCCTGCCCGGCTGGCGGCCCTGGGAACACCATACCACCGGACACCTCGCGCTGGAGACGCTGCTCGCGAGTCCGGACGTTGACACCATCGCCGCGCCCTACGGCTACATGGAGCGCGGGCCGGGCGGCGTCTTCTGTGGCCAGCAACCGCTGGACAGCATCCGCGCCGCCGGTAAGCAGG
>JAQULY010000695.1 GCA_028718445.1 Kiritimatiellia bacterium | reverse complement strand
AAATGGACTGTGCCGAGATAATTGGTCCATGGATTCGTGCCTTTCCGGGCCTCGATGGTGACGGTCATGTACTGCCCGGTGAAGCAGTAATCAGGCATACCGGACACCTTGAAGTATTCCTGTTCCGGCGCACCCGGTGTTGTCATGAAATTCGTTGTGCTCGGCGCCCAGGCGATGCCGAAGGAGTTGCTGGCGAAACAGCGGTAGTAATAGGCGGTGTTGGTGGTGAGGCCGGTGACATTTGTGGCAAAGGGGGAAGGGGTAAGGGCACCGAAAAAGACCGAATTCGACCATGCGGCCTGGTTCGTTCCGCAGTCGGTCAGTCCCCAATAGATCGTGACATTTGCAGCATTTGTGGCACCGGCGCTGACGAGGCTCCCAGCCAGGACCGCACTGTCCGTAATGATGTTGGCGGGAGCAAGGTTGAACACGGTCATGGGGACGCTTGACTGCGCGAAGACTGGACAGAAGTCGTTGTTCGTGGTCAGGGCCGCCTGACTGCTTCCATCGCTGTTCATGATCCAGATGTTGCTGTTGGTGCCGTCGCCGCGGCAGAAGACGACCTTCCCGCCATCGGGCGAATAGCGGCAGTCGCGGTCGGAAAGTCCGCTTGTGGTGGTCAGGAAGAATTGACCGGAGCCGTCAGGATTGATCTCGGCGATTTCGCAGGGCTGATTATAGCCGGTGCGCTGGGTCGTGAAATAGATGATACGGTTGCCGTCCGGCCGGTAGAAAGGCCGGTTATCGGTATCGCCGAAGGAGTTCGCAGGCGTTACGAACTCAAAGCCGGTTCCGTCCGCGTTACAACGCGCGAGCTGATCATCCACATTGTAGCCGTAACTGAACACAACTTTCTGACCGTCGCGGCTCCAGCTCGGATAATAGAGCAGATAAGGACTGCCGACCGACGTGAGCTGGGTGACGCTTCCTCCGCCGAGGTCCATGGTGAAGATTTCGGGAAAGCCGACGCTGTTACGGTCGCTGGCAAAGGCGATGCGTGTGCCATCGGGCGAGAACATGGGATGCCAGTTCTCGTAGCCATTGCTCGTAAGATCGGTTGCGCCCGAGCCGTCGCTGTTCATGAGGTAGATCTGGGCGTTCTGCCAGTCGCCGCCGACCTGACAGACAATCTTCGTGCCGTCCGGACTCACATCAATTACGGTCTCCTGCAGGGCGTTGGTTGTGACGCGCTGTTGGCCGGAGCCGTCGGCATTCATGCGGTAGATTTCGTTCGTTCCGTCCCTGCTGGAAATGAAGTAAATCACCCCCATGCCCCCGCCGCCGCCCGGTGTCATGAAATTCGTACTGACCGGCGACCAGGCGATGCCGAAGGAATTGCTGGCGAAACAGCGATAGAAGTAGTTGGTGTTCGGAGCGAGTCCGACGACGTTGGTCACAAAGGGACCTGTCCCTCGCCAGCCCATGGATTCATGGTGCGTCCAGTTTGCCGCATTTGTGCCGCCATCAACCAAGTCCCAGTAGACCGTGATGTCGGCCCCATTCGTCCCGCCGCCGGAAGTCAGGTTGCCGTTTAGCATTGCCGACGTGGGAGTTATACCGGTGGCGCCGGAGCCGTTGGCGATTATCGGCGGGGAACCGCCTGACATTGACTGCCAATCGCTCCCGCTGGGATCGGTGCCGGCGGGATCGTAATCCCAAGGCGCTGACGGAGGCGCCGACATCTGCACCGCGGTCAGAGCTGCGGGATTGCCGATATCAACATAATGTGTTGCGCTGTTGCTGGTTGGAGCGTTAAACACGCGGGTATAGACTTTCGAGCCGGTGGATATTCCGAGAGCGACGGGGTCAAGTACGGCGAAGAAGTGGCCGTTGGTAGTCAGGTCGAATACGGCGGTTGCGCCGGCGATGGGGATATCGTCGCCCGTGCCGTAAGGATTAATAGTCAGGTCGCCGCCATCAACGTACATCTGTATAAGGAAAGGAGTGCCGTTCGTGACGGCCATGCCGAACCGGTCGTAGATCGGAACCGAGTTGCCCCAGTTGATCTGATCGGCGGCGCACACAGTCGCCAGCAGACAGCCTGCAACAAGCGCGAGCGTGCCTTTTGTTACGACTCTTTCCATAACGATGTCCATACTGACGCTGAACGATCTAAACTATGCCATCAGTCTCCGCGTACACTTGGTAGGGCGGTTTCTCCGAAACCGCCGCGGCGCGCTAGGGACAGCGCGCCCTACCATTCCTCGTCACCTTCCGCTCAAAATCCTCTTCCTAATAACCTGGTCTGAGACTGAACACTGAACACTGAACACTGAACACTCATCCAGCAACGCTCTGCGTTGCTGGTGGCCCTAGAAACTGCTCAAGTATCTGTTCGTTTCAGTCCACGTGAAATTCGTTTTCGCAAAATACCAGAATCCCTGGCCGGCTTTGAGCACATCGCTTACAGGCGCGCCGTTCCAGTTCTTCAGATTATGCCACTGCCTGTCGGGGAATTTCAGGCCGTAGGAAACAAAGTTTGTACCGGTCCAGACATACAGCTTGTCGGACAGCACTGGTGTGGCGGACGCGCTGGCGGAATTTGTGAACGACATCTGATTGATGCCGATGTCGCAGGAGAATGGATAAGAAAGCAACTGGTAATTGGATACCACGTTGATCATTTGCGTGGCCACGCCGACCACTTCGCCTGCGATGTACACATCGTGGTTCGATACGGCGGAAGACTTGGA
>JAQULY010000694.1 GCA_028718445.1 Kiritimatiellia bacterium | reverse complement strand
GTCGATGGAGCCTGCGTGGAGGATCTATCGGCCTGCCTGCCCCGTGCAGGAACGGCGGCATTGTGCCTGGCGGATGGGTCCGACCGGTTAGTCTGGTGTTACCGCAACGTATCGTCCGTCTGGCGGGAGCGTCTCCTAAGCGATCACTGTGCGACTGAGGTGGCGGAACAGGTCGGCGACCCGTTGATGAACCTCACCTCAGGCTGCCTGCTTGAAGGCGATGGCTTGGTCCGTGACGGGAATCGGTCCCTACGGCTGCGAAGCAGGGGCAGTCGTTTCAGTTTCTCAGTGCATGTCCTGTCCGTGCAAACGCCCGACCTGGACGGGTGGTTCTCCGCCATGTCGGCTCTGTTCTCACGGAACCGTCGGCTCACGCCGGCAACGGTGTTTTTCGCTCACAAGCAATGGTGGCGGGATTTCTGGAATCGCAGCCATATCCATGTGAAAAGTTGTGGCGACTCACCGGTTGCCCTGGAACACGAGAAATACGCCATACCGAGACAAGCGCCCGGCGACAGCCGTCCGTCTCCTGTTGTCGACAGCCGGGAGAACGCTTACACCATCACGCAAGGCTATGCTCTGGAACGATTCACGCAGGCCTGCGCCAGCCGCGGACAGGTACCGCTGCTCTGGAATGGATCCATTTTCACCATGGATATGCCGGCGGGTACACATTTCTTCTACGATCCGGCCGGTTCGCCGGCCCTTTCCGCCGACTCCCGATGCTGGGATGGGTTGTGCTTCCTGTGGCAGAATACCCGGCACCCGTGCTGGTCCATGCTGGCAAGAGGAGACTACGACCTGATGCTGCCGGCATTCAAACTGGCGCTCGGCACGTTGGAGGTGGCCAAGGCGCGGTGCCGCGGGCAATACGGGCATGAGGGGGCGTATCTGGCGGAATGGTTTCTCTGGAAGGGTCCGGCCGGCGGAGCTCTTGAGCATCTGCGCTATCATTTCATCGCCTCGCTCGAGATAGCGGTCATGATGTGCGATTACTACCTCCACACCGCGGATCGTAAGTTCGCACAGGAGTTCCTGATGCCCATCACGGATGAGGTCGTCAAGTTCTTCGAGCTGCACTTTGCCGGACGGGACGAGTCGGGCAGAATGCGGATGGAGCCGGCCGGGCTGGCTGAGATCTATCAGCCCGTGAGCAATCCTGCCACTGAGGTGTCGGGGTTACGTTCCCTGCTAAACCGGCTGAGCGCCTTGGACGGAACAATTGCCGGCCAGGACCGTAAAGCGCGATGGGCCAAGCTGCTGAATATCCTTCCGGAAACGCCGGTCCGCAGGATCAAGGGCCTCAGTCTGCTGGGGCTAGCTGACCGGTTTCTTGACAACTATCCATCCCATTTGTGCTGGGGACCGGACCAATGGTGCCGGTTTGCGGACTCGACGGAGCGGAGACTTCACAGAAACGCCGGCGGAGTGATCTTCGAGACGCCGGAACTGTATGCGGTTTTCCCTTTTCGACAGGCTTCATGGGCCGACAGCGTTTCTCTTTCCCGTGCGCGCCAGTCCTATCATGTTCGCCAGCTTAGCCTGGACGGCACCCCCGACTACTTTGTTACGGAAACCAGCGGCATGATTGCCTCGTCGACGTGGGCGGCCTGTCTGGGTCTGGCACGCGAGGCCGCGCGGTTGACCAGTATCAACTTCAACGACAGGATCCCGGATTTCTCCCCGAAAGGGTTGCTTCCTGCCAAGCCGGATTATCTGCGCCCGCGCTTCCCCGGCTTTTGGGAAGGATTCTCGATCATCGATTGTGACCACGGCGGGGCAAGCGCCAACGGCTTGCAGCACATGTTGCTGCAACGCGAGGGGGAGACGCTCTACCTGCTGCCGGCCTGGCCGGAGGATTGGGACGTGTCTTTCAAACTCCGCGCCCCTCGACGGACCACGGTAGAGTGCGTCTATCGCAACGGCAGAGTGCGGTCCCTGAAGGTAACGCCAGCCTCGCGCCAATCGGACATCGTCGACATGTCATCGCCCGCGCATCGCATTCGCACGATGGTAGATGTGGCCTGCGCCGACCGCAATCGGCTCTTCGGTCTCCCGCCCATGCTGGACGGCCAGGCCTGTCCCGCCGACGTCAAGCGCCTGAAGACCACCGGCCCCTGGCTGGCGAGATACGGGGAAAGTCTCTATGGGACGACCGGCGGTCCGTTTGACGCCGGGACGTGGGGGGGCAGCACCTGCAAAGGCAGTGTGGTCTACCTGCACATACTCAATGAGCCGGACAACACCTTGACGCTTCCCTGGAACGGCCCGAGGGTGGTCGCTGCACAGTGTCTGACGGGCGGCCAGCCAGAGATCATGCAGACTGGAAGCGCGATCACCATAGCGATACCGAAGACGCGCCGCCACGCCATCGACACCATCGTCAAACTGCAATTTGATGCGGAGGTCGAATCGCTTGCGCTTTCCCAGTGTCACCGAAAGTCGCTTACAACAGGCAAACGGGCAACCGCCGCGAACTGGATGAGAGGGTTTGAGCCGGAGCGAGCGGTTGACGGTAAGGAGACCACCGCCTGGATGCCGCAACAACTCGACGGTCAAGTCTGGCTTGACGTGGATCTGGGCAAGCCCGAGACTTTTGACCGCATGGAGATTCATATTGAAGATGCTGCCCCCGTCCGGGGAAGGGCCTACGGATTCACGCTGGAAGGCCGGCAGTCGGATGGGTCGTGGCGGCGTTTCTGGCAGG
>JAQULY010000693.1 GCA_028718445.1 Kiritimatiellia bacterium | reverse complement strand
GACCCATTCCCGCACCAATCTGGTCACCGTGAAGGCCCCGGAAACCAACGCCGAGGCCAAGGCGACGCCGTGACGCCGTCGAACGGCGCTCCCTCCACCTGTAATCTCAAATCTTGAATCTTGAATCTTGAATCTTGAATCTTGAATCCTAAATCTTAAGTTCACCTCACCGAGCGACAAACCATGGACCTGCAAAAGAACACCGATCTGGTCTCCGGTCAGGCGCAGATTATCGAGCGGCTGCGCCAGGAAATCGCCAAGGTGCTGATCGGCCAGGAGAAGCTGGTTGATCGCATGCTGATCGCCCTGATCGGAGGTGGGCACATCTTGCTCGAGGGCGTCCCCGGCCTTGCCAAGACCACCGCTATCCGCACACTGGCGCAAGCGCTCGGCCTGCGCTTCCAGCGCATCTCCTTCACGCCTGACCTGTTGCCGGCGGATGTCGTCGGCACACTGATCTATAACCAGAAGGATGGCACCTTCCAGCCCAAGCAGGGGCCGGTCTTCACCAACCTGCTGCTGGCGGACGAAATCAACCGCGCGCCGGCCAAGGTGCAGAGCGCCTTGCTCGAAGCCATGCAGGAGCGCCAGGTGACGATCGGCGATACTACCTACCCGCTGCCGGCGCCCTTCCTGGTGATGGCCACGCAGAATCCCATCGAGCAGAAGGGTACCTACCCGCTGCCCGAGGCGCAGGTAGACCGTTTCATGCTCAAGTGCCTGGTGGATTATCCTTCGCGCGACGATGAGCGCCGCATCATGAACCGATTCACCCGCCGCCAGACGGCCGAAGTTCAGCCGGTCATGAGCGGCGCCGAGATCGAGACGCTACGCGGCGTGCTGGACCAGGTCTATTGCGACGAGAAGGTCGGCGAATACATCCTCGACATCGTCATGGCCACGCGCGAACCGAAGACCTTCAAGCTCGAATCGCTGGCGCCGCGCATCGAGATGGGCGCCTCGCCGCGCGCCACGCTCTACCTCAACATCGCCGCGCGCGCCAACGCGCTGCTGCGTGGACGCGCCTACGCGACACCCCAGGATGTCAAGGAAATCGCCCGCGACGTGCTGCGCCACCGCATCATGCTGACCTACGAGGCCGAGGCGGAGAACATCACCGCGGATGCCGTGGTCGAGCAGATTCTCGGCACCTTGCCCGTGCCGTGACCGGGGCGCCGCAACCCAACAACGCTCTGACCCGTTGTTCCGTGTCAGTGTCAGGTGACGCCAATGCCGAAGCCAGCCGCATCCAAGACCGACACCGCCACGCTGATGAAGCGCGTCGCCGGAATCCGGTTGCTCACGGTTCGGCTGGTCAATGACCAGTTGGCGGGCGACTACCACTCCAGTTTCAAGGGCCAGGGCATCGAGTTCGACGAGGTGCGCCCCTATGTGCCCGGCGACGACGTGCGGGCGATAGACTGGAATGTCACCGCGCGCAGCGGCGCCCCGCATATTAAACGTTTTGCCGAAGAGCGCGAGTTGACCGTCATCTTCCTGGTGGATGTCTCCGGCTCGCAGGCGTGCGGCTCGGGCAGCCGCACCAAGTCGGAGTTGTCCGCCCTGCTCACCTGCATCCTGGCGATGGCGGCCGTGCGCAACGCCGACAAGATCGGACTGATTAACTTCAGCGACCGCATCGTCAAAGCCATCCCGCCGCGCAAGGGCCGCACGGCGGTCATGCGCCTGGTGCGCGACGTGCTCGCCGCGGACGACGCCACGCGCCACGGCACCGATATCGCCGCCGCCCTGCGCTATCTTAACAATGTCCAGAAGCGTCGCGCGCTGGTCTTCCTGATCTCCGACTTCCAGGACCGCACCTACGAGAGCGAACTGCGCGTCACCGCCCAGCGCCACGATCTGGTGGTGCTCGCCGTCCACGATCCGCGCGAGCTGTCGCTGCCCAACGTGGGCCTGGTTGAGGTTCAGGATCCCGAGACGGGCGGTCTGTATCTGCTGGATACCGGCTCCAGTGCCGTTCGCGACCACTTTGCCCGTCAGGCCGGCGCCGATCGGGAGGCTCTGGCGTTGTTGCTGCGCCGCTACGGTCTGGATGGCGAGTTCTTCTCGACCGGCGACAGCGACGATGAGGTCGTCCACAAGTTGCGCCGTCTCTTCAATCGCCGCGAACGGCGCGGCGGGAGGAGGAGATAATGGGACAGATGGGACAAATGGGGCAGATGCGCCCCATGCCAGCGATGGGCTGGCGGGTGGTCATCCGCCCTATGCTCCTCTCCCTGCTGCTCCCCGCCGCCCGGCTCGCCGCCGCGCCCGAACCAACCGTCTTTGCGGAAGATCTCTCATGGGGCCAGGTTGAGATCAAGTTGCGCGCCGAACCCGCACAGGTACGTCTCGACCGCGACCTGGTGCTAACGCTCACCGTCGCCACGCCGCCGGGCATAACGGCGGAACTGCCCGACCTGCGCGACCGCTTCAAGGGCTTCGTCCTGGCGGAAGGCTTTCCCCGCGAGCCGGTGACGCTGCCCGACGGACGCCGCAGCCGCGACTATCGCTGGCGGCTTACGCCCGGCCTGGAGAGCGCCTATCGGCTGGCCCCCTTCGCCGTTCAGGTGCGTGACGCCTCGACCACGCCGCCGCGCGAGAGCAGCTTCGCCACGCGGCCGGTGCGCTTCCCGGCGGCTTCACTGGGGATTGAGGCCGCCGGCGACGTCGAAGTCTCGCCGCGACCGTACTGGATTCCTCCCACCCGC
>JAQULY010000692.1 GCA_028718445.1 Kiritimatiellia bacterium | reverse complement strand
ACCATGCAGGCTAGATCGGTAGGAGCCTGCGTTTGCTCCTGTACCTCGGCCACCACGTGCTGTATCGAATCAGGCAGTGCCCGATATGGAAACCTGTCCACACTCACCCCAATGCACTCAAAATTTGAAAGATAAATTCGCTCCTATAGTGACTGCATTCAAGCGCGTTTGCGGCACTATGTAAAGACGCATACGCTGGACGAGCAGCTGGAGTAGGTAGCCATCCTCATGCAGGACAGCGCCACGAGGCCCGCGACTGCGTTTGTGGATACGGTGCTACCGGGGTGTGGATGCACAGAACCCGGATGTGCACATCGTGCACCGGGGTAAGTCAGGCGCATCAGTGCGCTGGAGACAAAGGGGCTCAGGTGGCGCCTGAGCATCGAGCCTATCGTCGCATGCGGCGCTTTCTCCTGCGTATTTCAGCCCATCGTGCCCTAGTCGCTCGAACGAAGCCGCAGCCTACGAAGCAAGGCACTATTGAACAAGGCGGCCCATCGCACCAAGGACATGAAAGAGATTCAGGACGCCGAGAAAGTGCAGGACGATGCCAACGCCCAAGAGGATGAGCATAACCTTGACGGCAATAGCAAGGAGCTTGAGCGCGATGTAGAGAACGGCACCTGCGACTGCGCCGGCGACGGCCGCCAAGGCCGCCCCCGCTCCAATTTGCAGCCAACTCCAAGCCTGGGTCTGAACCAACGCGAACCCCGCAAACAGTAAGCCACAGAGAACCGCACCTGTCTTGGCGAAGTCGGTAAGGGTCTTGTCAGTCGCGGCACCTTCCCCGCTGCCGTGGTTGTCCGCGTAAGTCCGCTGCGATATAGCCTGTGATAGGCTCGATAGGGAATTGTCCGTCCCGGAAACGGTGGGTTTTGGCGAGTAGGCGCGTCGCATCGCCTTTTCCCTGGCGCGCTCGCCTGCACGGGCGCCGTCATTGAAACCTTCCGAGAACCTGGTTGGTTGCTCCAGCCGCCCGTGCGGTACCCCTCACGGTAGTCTTCGTTGTAGCCCATATGCCCTCCCGTCTGGCGGCCGCATCATGGTTCCCATAACAAGGGTACCTCCACCATATCTATCCGTGCCCCCTAGAACGAGAGGGGTCCGTCAGTCGTCCGCCCCTCTGCGTCTTGAAAGCAGAGCGGCCGTAAGCGTGGACCACGTGCCGCAGCAACCAGAAGCCCAAGCGCCAGGATGAGTCATCGCCGGGGTCGATGGTGGCCTTGAGCAGTTCTTCCAGGCCGTCTTCGCCCAGGGCGCGGCGATAGCGCCCAAGCTGGGGAGCATCGCATGGCAGGCGATGTTCAAAGTACACGCATCCGCTGAAGAACTGCCGCAGCAAGTTCTCGCTCCAGCGCGCCACCAGATCTTCATCCCTGAGGTTGAAGGCGAACTCGAGGTACAGCAGGCTGATCATCACCGTGACCGAGTTCAGCGCTGCGTTCCGTGCGCTCGGCCTGGCGGCTTTTGGCGAATTTCGCAAAGACGCGGGAGAAGGTGGCTTTTTCGGGCGGCTACTTCCCCCGCAACGGTGGGGGTTAGGCCCGGATCCGCTCTGCCTACCTTGTCGTCACCCTGGACGTTGTCTAGCATATTTCACGGGCGTCCGGTGCTTCTTTCGGTAAAAGCGCATCCGACCAGAAATGGCGACGTCCAGCCCCGCTTCTTAAAACCATTATGGCGTGCGGGAGGGCAAATTTTGCACTGGCCCTGGGAGGGTTTCCACATGTCACAGCCTCAGACTGTCGTGCGGCACGCCGCATCCTCGTCGTTTCGCCGCGCAGCTTCTGGCTTGCTGCGCCTGGCCGCCGGTGCGGCGCTGTCCTTTGTCCTGGCCGCCTGCGGTGGGGGCGGCGGAGGAACCCCGGCTCCTACGCCGTCCACCCCGGCCTCGGGCACTCCTGTGGCGACCTATCAGGTCTCGGGCTCGCTCACGGGGCTGAGCGCCGGGGCTTCGGTGGTTTTGCTGGTCAATGGGCAAGCGCTGACCGTCTCCCAAAATGGCGGCTTTACCACCACGGCATCCCTGCCCACAGGTACGGCCTACTCGGTGACCGTGGGCACGCAGCCGACTGACGAGACCTGCGTGGTGAGCAACGGCTCGGGCGTCATCGGCACGAGCAATGTGATCAATGTGACGGTGGCCTGTACGGTCAGCCCTCAGGCCACTTACACCATCGGCGGCACGGTCTCGGGACTCAGCGGCACGCTGCAACTGCTGGACAACAACAACGATACGGTGACCGTCTCCAGCAACGGGGCGTTCACCTTCCCGCAGGCGCTGTTCGATCGGGCGTCGTACAGCGTGACTCTGGGGGCGATCCAGCCCGCCGGGCAGACCTGTACGGTCACGAACGGGGCGGGCACGGTGCAGGGGGCTAACGTGACCTCGGTGCAGGTGTCGTGTGTGGACAATCCGCCGCCGCCCCCGCCCCCGCCCCCGCCGCCGCCCGCGCCCACTTACACCCTGGGCGGTACGGTGTCCGGACTCACGGGCACCGTGGTGCTGGGCCAAGGGGCGCAGTCGGTGTCGGTCTCGGCCAACGGGACTTACACCTTCCCCACGGCGCTGGCCTCCGAGGCGTCGTATGCCGTCACTGTCAAGACCCAGCCCGGCGGACAGACCTGCTCGGTGGCCAATGGCACGGGCACGATGGGCAGCAGCAATGTGACCAATGTGAACGTCACCTGCGCCGCCACCACATATTCCA
>JAQULY010000691.1 GCA_028718445.1 Kiritimatiellia bacterium | reverse complement strand
GAAAAGCGAGAGCAGCAGGATCACGAGCACCGCGCCTTCGATGAGATTCCGCATAACGGTGGTCACTGTCGTCTTCACCAGTTGGTCGCGATTGTAGTAGGGACGCATCTGGACACCGGAAGGCAGAAGCGTCTGGATTTCCTCGAGCTTTTTCCGCGCGCCCTCGATGACCTGCCCTGGGTTTTCGCCCTTCCGCATCAGGACAATGCCTTGCACGAGATCGTCATCGTGATCGCGTCCCAGCACGCCGAAGCGGATGGCGTGGCCGATGCCGACCTGTCCGATGTCGCGGATGCGGACCGGCGTACCCCGCTGGGCGGCGACGACGATGTTCTCGATGTCGCGGGTGGACTGGATAAGACCGATGCCACGCACCATCAGCGCGTACTCGCCCTGGGGGATATAGCTGCCGCCGGCGTTCGCGTTATTGGCGGAGACGGCGTCGAAGACCTGCTTCAGTGTCAGGTTGTAGGCGCGAAGCCGCGCCGGATCAACCGTGATCTGGTACTGTTTGATCCCACCGCCCCAGGAGACGACATCCACCACGCCTGGGACTTTTCGGAACTCTCGCTCGAGCACCCAATCCTGAAGCGCCTTCAGTTCCACCAGCGGCATCGTCTTCGATTCGAGCGTGTAGCGGTACACTTCGCCGATGACACTCGACAATGGCCCGAGGCCAGGCTTGGCGTCCGGAGGAATCTCCGCCTGCGCGAGACGTTCCTGCACCTGCTGGCGCGCCCAGTACTTATCGGTACCGTCCGCGAAGAGGACCCGGATGCTCGAGAGGCCGAAAATCGACGTTGAGCGTAAGAACGCCACGTTGGCGATGCCGTTCAATTCTTTTTCGAGAGGGATGGTAATGTGGCGTTCGACTTCTTCCGCCGCACGGCCTGACCAAATGGTGATCACGTCAACCTGGACATCTGCGACATCCGGGTACGCCTCGATCGGCAGCCGATAGAAAGACACGATTCCACCGACTGTCAGTAGGAGCGCGAGCGCCAGCGTGATAAAGCGCTGATGCAGCGCAAAGGCAATAAGGTGCCGGATCATTTGGCTGCCTTCTTCAGAAGGATGCTGCCGGTGCTGACAACGCGGTCCTGGAGGGTGACCCCATCCAGAACTTCAACAGCACCGTCAAGGTCGACGCCGACCTTAACTTCACGCCGGTCGTACTCGTCCTTTCCCTTGGCGATGAGCACAAACGTCTCCTCATTCTCGCGATGGATGGCGCTTTGGGGCAGCGTGAGGACATTGGCGGAACCGGTCGAAATAGTCACCTTGACGAACATCTCAGCTTTGAGCGCGCGTCCTCTGTTTGGCACCACTACGCGGACCTTGACCGTCCGTGTCTGGGGATCGACCGAGTCGCTGATATAGGTCACCCGGCCCTCGTACCGCTCATTGGGGCAGCAGGCCAGCGTCACTCTCGCCGTCTGTCCGATGCGGACCTTCGACACGTCGGGCTCGTACACGTCGGCTAGGACCCACATGGTGCTGAGATCGGAAATGAGGAAGAGATTGGGCGGGGTGTCGGACTGACCGTACGCGACCACCTGTCCCGGGATGACGTTCCGCTCGACAATGACGCCACTTCGTGGCGCCGTCACAACGACCGTCGTCGACGTATCCGTTCGCGCCGCGATGTCGTTGAATTGCGAATCCGGGACGCCCAGGGTTCGCAGGCGTGAGGCCGACCGCTCCTTTTCGGCCATGGCCTTTCGATAGTCGTTCTCCGTATCGCGAAGCTCCTTCCGTGCAATGGCTTTCGCTTGGAACAGCTCGCGCGCCAGCGTAACGGCCTTTTCGGCATGCTCAAGGTCAGATACGGCCTTGGCATAATCCGACTTGGCGGTGCCGAGATCGGGACTGTCCAGCACCAGGAGCCGGTGGCCTGGCTCGACGATGTCGCCGGGGTGCGCCAGGACTTCAGAAGCACGGCCTGTCACCGGGGCGTTTACCCGGACAAGTCGTTCTTCGTTAAACTGGACCTTTCCCGTTGTTTCGAGTACCTGCTGACGGGTTCGGTATTCAGGTGAAGTGATCTTCACAGTCTCTACCGCGGCGTCGGGAGACTGTGTTTCGGATGCCGGCTTCGCAGGCGTCGTTGGCGATTTAGACGAGCCGTCGCCGCATGCGGCACACAATATTGTCACGAGCAGAAGAGGGAGGAAACGAAAGCGCATACACATTCTCCAGTGGGCCGTCGCCGAGGTGCGAAGGCGGTTAAAGACACCGGTCATTTGGCTACGTCCATTCCTACCACTGCATTAAGCTGATGAAGGTTCGTCAGGTAGGTTGCCAGTGCCTGACGGTAAGCCAATTGCACGCCCCGGTAGGTCCGCTCCGCTTCCAGCAGGTCCAGGATAGATGTCCGACCGCTTTTGTAGGCAAACTGGGCGATCTCCCTGGACTCCTTGGCCCGGTTGAGATAGACCTGTTCGTAGAGCCGAACCCGCTCCCGGCTGGTCCGGAAGGCGGCATAACCCACCTCCACGTCGTTGCGAATCTGGTTGCGGACAGCCTCAGCAATCGAGGAGGTCCGGATCGCCTCCGCTCTGGTCCTGGCAATCTCTCCCTGATTGCGGTCGAAGATGCGGAGGGGCAAGCTGAAACCGAAGCCGACGCTGTTTTCCTGAGGACCGGCCGGAAAGAGCGGGTTGATCGAGCTGGACAGCCCAGGCTCGGTGTGATGGTAGCCGAGCGCCAGGGAGACGTCGGTGTAGCTGTTG
>JAQULY010000690.1 GCA_028718445.1 Kiritimatiellia bacterium | reverse complement strand
CGCTTCCGCGTGCCGGCCAACATTGACCTGGTGACGATGCTGCTGAAGGGCAAAGTGCGCAATCTCAGCCAGAACCGCGACGACGATGTCAGCGCCGGCGCTACGCTGGATCTCAATGGACTTCTTTCCACGACGCAAGTGGAAAGTCTGCTGTTGCGGCGCACCGCCGAGGGCTACGTGCTCGACGCGCGCGGCTGCAACGGCGAAGCGCTGCCGTCACGCACGGTGCGGCTGGCCTGCAAGCATCGGTCGTTCACCGATGCCATTGACCTTGTGTTGCAGGGCGACGCGCAGGGCCGGATCATGCTCGGCGCGCTGCCGGGAATCGTGCGGCTGACTTCCACGGATTTCGCCGCCTATTCCTGGACGCTGGACGACGACACACGGATCAGTCTGCCGTCGGAACTGAATGTACTGGCGGGCGAAGCGGTCGAGCTACCTGCGACCGGCATTGACCTTGCGAACCCGCGCGGCGGACTCTCGCTGCTGGGGTGCGCCGAATCGGGCGTCTTTACCGAGGATCTGCTGGGCCAGGTCAAGCTCGAAGGAGGTGTCCTGCGGATAGACGGTCTCGTACCGGGCGACTACCAGCTTGCGTTCCGCGAAAGCGGCCGAAAGGTCGCGATCCGGGTAACGCGCGGAGTGGTTGCCGCCAACGCGTACGCCGGCGCTGCGCGCGGGTTGGAGATAACGCCCAGCCGGCCGCTACTGATTGACGCCATGGAGGTCCGCGGCGACAAACTGCATCTGCGTTTGCGGCAGGCCACGCCCGAAACTCGCGTGCATCTGCTGGCGCGGCGCACCGCCTGCGGCGACGACCCCTTCGATGGCTATGCGGCCGGCCTGCCGGGCATTTCCGCCGCTCGCTGGAACTGGCCGTTGCCGCCCGGCAGCTATCTCTCCGGCCGCGCCGTGGGCGACGAGGCGCGTTACGTGCTGGACCGCCGCGATGCCGCCCGTTTTCCGGGCAACATGCTCGAACGCCCCAGCCTGATCCTGACTCCCTGGAGCCGCAAGACCACCGAGACCGACGTACTGCAGGCGGCGGCCGGCGAGGAATGGGATGCGGAGGCTGCACCCAGGTCGATGAAGGCATTGCGGCGTGCGGGCGGCGCAGGCGCCGCGCGTCAGGAGTCCATGGGCGGGGAGTTGTCCACGCGTTCGAGCGTGCTTGACTTCCTGCCTACAGCGGCGCGTCTGTGGCCCAACCTGCGTCCCGATACCAACGGCGTGATAGAGGTCCCGCTCGCGGAGCTCGGAGGCCGACAGGAGGTCGTGGCCTTGGCGGCGGACGCCTTGACGGCCGTCAGCCGCCGGCTGGCGCTGACGGAGAGTCCCATGTCGCCGCGCGATCTGCGTCTGACCAAGGCGCTTCCAGCGAAAGAACTCTTCGCCGAGCGCAAGCTTGCGGAGGGCCTGGCGGCGGGTGTCCCGTTCAAGGTTGCCGATCTTCCCAGCGCGCGCGTGGAGGTGTATGACACCGTGGCGAAGGTGTTCCGCCTGCTCCAATCGCTCTCGCGCGATGCCACCTTGGAGGATTTCGCCTTCGTAACGGAGTGGCCGACGTTGCCGCCGGCCAGGCAGGAGGAGCTCTACGGCAAGTTCGCCTGCCACGAACTCGATTTCTTCCTGTACCATAAGGACCGCGCCTTCTTCGATCGCGTGGTGAAGCCGCATCTGGCCAACAAGCGCGACAAGCAGTTCATGGACCTGTGGCTGCTGGGCGCGGACCTGAACGCCTATTGCGAGCCGGCTCTATTCCAGCAGTTGAACTACATGGAGCGCGTGCTGCTGGGTCGCAGTGTCGCGACCCGTCGCGCGGACATGGCACGTCATGTTGAGGACCACTGCAACCTGCTGCCGCCCGATCCCGACGGCGACGAACGCCGTTTCCAGACAGCTCTGCGCAGCGGCGGCATGGAGGGCGGCGGCGACTTGGCGGAAGCAGTGGCATTAGGCGAAGTCGCCGCCGATATGCCTTCAGAGGCTTCCGAGCAGAGAATGGTGGCGGAGCCAAGTGCGCCGCCGGCGCCGGCCGCACCCAAACCCGTTTTGCTTGTGCGCAAGAGCGACCTCAAGGGCAAGTCCAAGGGTCTGGAACTTGAGGATAGCGCCGTCGCCATGGCCGGCGCCGTTCGCGAAAAGGATGCCAAGCGCCGCCTGCGCGCGCGCCAACTCTACCGTGAGCCCGAGCAGACGCGCGAATGGCTGGAAACGCACTATTATCAGCTTCCGCTGGACGAGCAGACACCCGAACGCGTGCCGATCAATGCCTTCTGGCGCGACTATGGCGTCGCGCCGGATGACCGCCCGTTCCTGTCTGGCAACGTCGCCGCCGCGGCCGGAAGCTTTACCGAGCGCCTGTGCGCGCTGGCGGTGCTGGACGTGCCTTTTCAGGCACAGACACATCGCGAAGATGTCACCGGCGCGCAGTACACGCTGACGCCCGCCAGCCACGCCGTGGTCTTCCATCGGCAGGTAGTAGCCGCCGCGCCGGGCGACGCCACGCGACCAGTGATGGCGGTGGAGAACTTCTTCGACCTGGCCGACCGCTACCGTATCGTTGGCAGCGAACGCGTGGACAAGTTCGTGCGCGACGAGTTCGTGGCCGGCCGCGTCTATGGCGCGCAGGTGGTATTGACCAATCCGACTTCCTCACGACGGCGGCTGTCGCTGCTGGTGCAGGTGCCGGAGGGAGCGCTGCCGCTCGCGGGCGG
>JAQULY010000689.1 GCA_028718445.1 Kiritimatiellia bacterium | reverse complement strand
CCTCCTTTCACGAGATGCAGCGTGCTGGTCAGCCCACGACCGGCTTCGATCTGCGCCACGCCGTCCGGTCCCACCTCGTGCAGCGCATCCGTTACGAGTTGACCGATATCCTCGTCACCATTTGCGGCAAGCGTGGCTACTTGGCGCAGCGCGGTCATGTTGCGACAGGGCATGGACATCGCGGCCAATGCATCGAGAATCTGCGAGGTGGCTTGGTCGATTCCGCATTTGAGCCGAGAGGCATCAACGCCCACGGCCAAGTGCTTGAGACCTTCGCGGATGATCGCCTGCGCCAGCACAGTGGCAGTCGTGGTGCCGTCGCCTACATCGTCGGCCGTGCGCTGCGCGGCCTGCTGGACGATCTGGACCGCGGCGTTCTGAATGCGGTCGCGCAGTTCGATGGTGCGAGCGACGCTGACGCCGTCCTGTGTCAAGTGCGGCGGTCGGCCCATCTGCTCCAACACGACGCTACGGCCCGACGGGCCCAGCGTGACCTTGACGGCATCGGCGAGCACGTCAACACCGGCGCGCAGGGACAGATGCGCTTCGTGGCCCATGGTCAGTTCCTTCGTTGTCATATCGGTTCCCTTCTGTGTACGTAAGTCGCTCAGGCGGCGCGCCGGCGGTCGTCGATCTCCGCCTGGCAGTCGGCACAGAACGGTGCCGCTGGGTCCAGGCGCAGCCTTTCGACCTCGATGCTCAGTCCGCATTTACAGTAGTCACCGTAGGTGCCCATTTCCAGTCGGCACAGCGCGGCCTGGGCGCGTCGGCGGCGGATTAGCGAGCGTTCGCCGGCGGCATCGATGTCCGAGACCTGCACACGCAACTGCAGTCGCTCGATCTCCTGGCTCAGCCACAGGCGGATGTCGTCAAGCTCGCGCCGGTTCATCAAGGTGGGATGCATAGTGTCTCCTTTCTCGCTGCGGTAGGGGGTGTGGATCAGGCGGCACGCTGGTGGGCGGCTAGCCCGGCGTGCTCGCGCATGGGGTGGAAGACGATGTCGCGCCAGCGCTCCTGCGCCACATACAGGTCGGTGCGGTAGGTAGCCAGAAAGGCGGGTGCATCGACGGCGTCGTAGACGATGCGGTGCGCGTTCTCGTCCAGGAAGCGGCGCAGCACCCGCGGGTCCTCCGCGCTTACCCAGCGGGCGGCTTGGTATGGCGCGTTGCCGATGCGGGCACGCACGCCGTACTCGTGTTCCAGTCGGTGCGCCACTACGTCGAACTGCAGCGTGCCGATTGCGCCGAGCAATATCTGCCCGCCGCTGGCAGGACGGAACACCTGGATCGCGCCTTCCTCGCCCAACTGGGCCAGCGCCGCCCGCAACTGCTTACCGCGCAGCGGGTCAGCTAGCTCCACGGTACGGAAGATCTCCGGTGCGAAAAAGGGCAGCCCCGTGAACTGCAGCGCCTCGCCCTCGGTCAGCGTGTCGCCCAGTTGCAGCAGGCCGTGGTTGGGCAGGCCGATGATGTCGCCGGGCCAGGCCTCATCGAGCAGGTCGCGCCGCTGGGACAGGAAGGACACGACGTTGGACGCCCGCATCTCCTTGCCGTTGCGGCTGACCTTGAGTTTCATGCCGCGCTCGAAGTAGCCCGAGCACACGCGCACGAAGGCGATGCGATCTCGGTGCGCCGGGTCCATGTTGGCCTGTATCTTGAAGACGACACCGGTGAAGGAGCGCTCATCGGGCCGCACGACACGTTGCAGCGCCGTGCGCGGGCCGGGTGGCGGCGCCAGATCAACCAGCGCGTCCAGCACCTCGCGCACGCCGAGGTTGTTGATGGCCGAGCCGAAGAACACCGGGGTCTGCTGCCCGCCGAGAAAGGCTTCGCGGTCGAAGCTGGCGCCGGCAGTCTGCACGAGGTCGATCTCGCCGCGGGCGCGCTGGATCTCGTCGCCGAAGCGGGCGGTGGCCTCAGCGTTGTCCAGACCTTCGAGGGATTCGTCATGGCCGCGGATGCGGTCGTCGCCGGCCCTGAAGACCCTCATGCGCAGGCGCTGCAGGTCGAACACACCGCGGAAGACCTTGCCCATGCCGACCGGCCAGGTCATCGGCACAGTGGGCACGCCGAGCACGCGCTCGATCTCGTCGACGATGTCCAGCGGATCGCGCACCTCGCGGTCGAGCTTGTTGATGAAGGTGATGATGGGCGTCTTACGCGCCCTGCACACCTCCAGCAGGCGCATCGTCTGCGCCTCGACGCCGTTGGCAGCGTCGATCACCATCAGTGCCGCGTCGACGGCCGTGAGCACGCGGTAAGTGTCTTCGCTGAAGTCCTGGTGACCAGGGGTGTCGAGCAGGTTGATGACGTGGCCGCGGTATTCCATCTGCATCACGCTGGACGCCACCGAGATCCCGCGCTGCTTCTCGATTTCCATCCAGTCGCTGGTGGCGTGGCGCGTGGCCTTGCGGCCTTTCACGCTCCCGGCGATGTGGATGGCGCCGGCGTACAGCAGCAGCTTCTCTGTCAGCGTGGTCTTGCCGGCGTCCGGGTGGGAAATGATCGCGAAGGTGCGGCGGCGTGCCACTTCGTCGCGCTGCGGGCTGCGTTCGGGGGCTATGGCCATGGCGGACCTTCAGGCGGTCTGTGCGGTGTCTTGCGGCGCCGACATGTCCTGAGGCGGCGGGTCCTCGTCCAGCATCGTGGTTTCGAACTTGCCGTCGCGGGCGCGCCCCACGATGCGAACACGAACGGTCTGACCGACGTTCAGCGGCTGGGCAGGCGCTCCGGCTCCGACGGCCATCCGGGGCGTGTGCAGCC
>JAQULY010000688.1 GCA_028718445.1 Kiritimatiellia bacterium | reverse complement strand
CGCTGCGCCAGATGCCGTCACGAACGACGCGCGCCGATCCCCAATATCCTGAGGGTGACAACGGCCCACGCGGGTTGCTGACGCTGCCGGACGGGTAGTCGTCAAACCAATCCCAGCACCACTCCATGAGGCTACCGCTCATGTCGTGCAGCCCGTAGCCGTTTGCCGCAAAGGAAGCCACCGGACTGGTGTAGGGATAGTCTCCCGTAGCGTAGCGGGTGTCGTAGCCATAGTAGCCCAAATCATAGCAGTAGACGGGAGCGCCGTTCTTCCAGTAACTTTGGTAGTTGGCCCGCGTGTGGTCGATGGTGTCGCCCCACGGGAAGCGCTTGCCGGAAAAGCCGCCCCGAGCCGCCTTCTCCCACTCCGCCTCGGTCGGCAGGCGGTAGCCGGGGGCACTCCAGTTGCAGACGATGTCGTCGTATTCCCCGGTTCTGTAAATGTTGCCGCCGCGTGTATAGCATGTCGCCTTGCCCTCCATCTGGCTGCGAGCGTTGCACCATTTGACCACACCGTACCAGTTGAGGTTGTAGACCGGATGGGTGCTTCCCTTGGCCGCGCCTGTCGTGCCGATGTCGTATTCGTTAGTCTCCGCCCAAGTCCTGACTTCCTGCCACTTGGCCCAGGTCACCTCGGTGCGGTCCATGTAGAAGGCGCTGACGTAGACGGTGTGCACCGGCAGTTCTTCCGACCGGCCGTCGCCCAGGTTGTCGCCCATCTGGAAGCTGCCTGCGGGGATCAGGACCATGCCGTCGGGTTCCGGAGTAACACTGTTGGTCACGCCCGCCACGATCCGGTGGAAGCAGACAGGCTGCCCGTTCATTTCCACAGACAGTTGGCCGACTGGCGCCCTGGCAGCCTGCGCTGTCTGCCACTCTCCAGCGGGAGAGAGGGCCGATTCCACAACATAGACTACTGCGGTTGGAACGTTGACGAACGTCAGCACGCTCGTGCCGCCTTCGACGGTATACCCTTCGACGAGCAAGCCGTCAGCCCAGCTCGACAGCGAAGTCACCGCCGCAAGAACGGCGAGCCCCATGAGTATCCGTGTGGGGTGCATGATGAATGTGGCCTTCACGTTGAAGCGCCTGCCAAGCCAACGTACCTGATTATGCATCGCAGCATACGGCTCGGCAAGCCGCAAGCCGCAAGCGCTTCGGCTCGCTTCGGATCGGGTCAATAGGGAAGCGGTGCCGGCTTGCTCAACTGACGTTTCGCGGCGCCATGGGTGGGTGTTGTGGGCGGGGTGAGGCGAGATAAGGTGCAAGGTTTTTCTGCGAGAATCCCTTGTGAATCGGGGGTTTTTGTGAAGATGGGGTTGAAAAGGTGCGTATGGTAGAGGGCGCACAATGTTCGAGGCTGGAAAGTCGGGGAATCCACGGGGACGGCCGAAGGGGTCGTATGGGGGGCGCATCAAGGCGCTGGCGGCGCTGGACCGGATGCTGTCAGGAAAACGTAACCGGGATGTGCTGGTGAAGGCACTGGAGAAGGAGTTCAGGAATGACCCGGTGCGGTTCTTCCGGTCGGCGATCATGCCGCTGCTGCCGAGGGAGTCGAAGCTGGAGGTGGACCGGCGCGGGCGGCGTCACTGGCGGTGAAGGGAGGCAGATACAGGTTTTTGTCGCCGGTGTGGACGCGGGCGGATTGTGAGGATCTGGGTAATGGGCGGCTGCGGCCAATGCGGCTGCTGAATGCGGCGGTTACGAACGATCCGAATCTGAAGGGGATGAGGCCGTTGAGCAACCGGGGAGAGTCTCTCACAGAGGCCACAGGGGACACAGAGGGGGCAAGAATGGCGAATGCCGCGGAGCAGCGGTACCGGTGGGTACTGGGGGACAACAAGGAGCCCTGTCCGGTGTGTGCGGGCAAGGCCGGCAAGGTGCACACAAAGGCGGAGTGGGAGCGGGTCGGCGGTGCGTGCATGGGAAGTTGCCATTGCAGGCTGGAGACGGTGGGCGATGTCCTACGCCCTGGCGCAAATGAATGGCTGCTTCGATCTTGACGATGAACGTGCGATTGCCTAGCCTCGCCCCATGCAGGCGGAGTGTCCACGTCACTTTGGCATGTGCGCGCAGGGCGGTATGCTGACCGTTGCCTTCGCTGGCGATTGGGTGCTTGGGACCGAGTTGCCCTCGGGGCCGCAGGCCGTCGCCCAAGCCGAAACCCAGGGCGCGGTCGCGGCGGTCACGCTCGACGGGCGGACGCTCGGAAAATGGGACACGTCGTTGCTGCTGGTGGTCAATGCGCTGTCCGTCTGGTGCCGGGGCAAGGGGCTGCCACTCTCGTCGGAATCCATGCCGGAGGGCGTCGCAGTTCTGATTCAGCTCGCGTCCGCCGTGCCCGAGCGGACTGGTGCGCGGCGACGGGGCGTCCGCGCCGCCTTGCATGCGCGCGTCGGCAAGCGGGTGCTGGCAGTCTTGGCCGACAGTCGGTTCGCGCTGGCATTCGTGGGTGAGACCGCGCTCAGCCTTGGCCGGTTCTGCGCCGGGCGCGCCCGCTTTCGCCGGCCGGATTTCTGGTTCACCCTGCAGCAGTGCGGGCCGCAGGCCCTTGGCATCGTCACCACCATCAGCGTGCTGGTGGGCATGATCCTCGCGTTCGTCGGTGCGATCAACCTCCGCATGCTCGGCGTCGAGCTCTACGTGGCGGATCTGGTCGGTGTCGGCATGGTGATCGAGATGGGGGCGTTGATGACCGGCATCATTCTCGCCGGACGCACGGGCGCGGCCTTCGCTGCCCAACTTGGCACGATGCAGGTGAACGAG
>JAQULY010000687.1 GCA_028718445.1 Kiritimatiellia bacterium | reverse complement strand
CGCGCGCCCACTTGGTGCAGCGCGCGCCCCTCGCCATCACGCAGCACGCAGACCAATCCTTCGTCGCGCGCGCCCTCAAACAGGGGAACGATGCGCGCGAGCAAGGCGGCGGTTTCCATCTCGATGCCGCGCACGGTCCCGTCCGGCGCACGCATCCAGCCCAGCAGATGGATCTGGTTGCCCTCGAACCAGCACCGCCATCCGCTGTCCGGCGAACCAGCCGGCGCGGCGGAATCCGTTTGCCATTTCGCGACGGCGCGCGCGCGATAACTCTGCAGCGACTTGATCTCCATGCTGGCGCGCTGTTGCGCCGTACTGGCCGGTGGCGTCCCGGCCATGCTCAGTTCGCGCGGCTGCTGCCACGGGATCTCGCCCGTCCAGAGCGGCGCGTAACGCTGCATAAAGCGCCGCTCTTCAACGGTCGCGCCGCGTGCGGCGGGCAGCGTCACGCCCTGCGCGGGGTGCCATACAAAGACGTTGCGCACCAGCGGGTGCGCCCGTTCCCAGGCGCGCAACGCCAAATGGAGATCTTCCGACGGCAACGCCTGGAGCTGCGTCATCAGGTCTTCCTGCGCCGCCGACACCATACCGCGTACCGTATCGGCCAACCGTTCAGCCCGTTCCTGGCAGCCGCGCCGCTCCCATTCGCCAAGGCGTGCCCGTTCGCCGTGCAGCAGACGCACTGCCCCCAGGCCGAGCAGCAAGGCGGGCACGCCGATCAGCAGCCAATAGAGCATGATGTCGCGCTTGCGCATGCTGAACGATACCACTACTTCTTCGATTGTTGCATTTGGATCTGATAGCTGTCCGTAACCATGGCCTTGCGTGAGGACTTCTTCAAACCTTCAGTCTCAATCTCACTGGCCCGTTCTTCCTGCCTGTCCAGGTCCGCGGCCAACGAAGGTTGCTTCAGTTCGCTGGCGGCGGCGCGCAAGCGGGCGGCCGATTCGCGCAGCACCGCGGCAGCCTGGGCGCGATCGCCGCGGTCGGCGAGCTTGACGGCTTCGTCCAGCGCCCTGGCATTGTTGTTGCGCAAGTATTCCGCGGCCACAGCCACGTTCCGATTGCGCCCGATTTCGAGCGCATCCCGGCTGAAACGCACGCTGCCGCGCGCCATGCACTGCCCGCCGGCGCGGGTAACGGCGCTCTCGAACGTCACCTCGGCCTCGGCCAGCACGCGTGTCTCGCCCTCGCGTCCGGGCGCGAACTCCGTGCGCACCAGCACGTACTTCTCCTGGCCGCCGTAAAGTTGGTTGAAGTCAACCTCCACGACGCCATCGGACAATCGTCCGTCGCGCCCGATCAGTTCCACCGGCGAGGCCCCCTCGCGGAAACGCACCGTCAGTCGGACGCGGCTGGCGGCCACCGTCAGCACCTCGCCCAGTTCCGTCGCGAAAATGCGCGGCAGGTCGGAGCTGTTCTCGACGAAGTAGCTGTTGCCGTCGCTCTCGCGTGACAGTCGCGTCATCAGGTCCTCGTTGTAGTCGGTGCCGACGCCGACGGTGGAGACCGCCACGCCCTCCTTCATCAGCGCCGCACCCAGACGGCCAAGCTCCTCCGGCGAGGCCGGCCCGACGTTGGCCAGCCCGTCCGACAACAGCAACAGCCGGTTCACTAAACCGTCGCGCGCGTGCTTGCGCAGTTCGGAAGCGCCCTGGCTGACGCCGCCGAAGAGCGCCGTGTTGCCGCGCGCTTCGACCTGCCGCAGACGCGACTCGATCCACTCGATGTTGCGGGCCGGCTGCGCCGGCACCAGCGTCTCGACCTCGTGATCGTAGATGACGACCGAGACCGTGTCCCGGCTGTCCAGTCGCCGTATGGCCTCGATGGCGGCCTCGCGCGCCTTGACGATCTTGTCGCCGCCCATCGAGCCGGAGCGGTCCAGCACCAACGCCAGATTGACCGGCGGACGCTCGCGCGGAGCGACGCGCTCCGCCGCCAACGTAACCTTGACAATGGCCGACTCGGGCTTGTCCGCCAACAACACGCCGCGGTCAACCTCGATACGGCAGGACACGGGCGAGGCCCGGTCGGGACCGGTCTTGCCGTGCGATGGCGACGCCGCCCACACCGCACAGCCCATCAGCGCCAACACGCGCCAGCGGGCGTGACACGACCTGACAGATACATTCGCGACCTTGATTGCGTTCATGACATTACTCCCTGTTTGTGCCACACGGGTGGCATCGTTTGACGCCGCTATTACAGCAGTTCGGGCGTGGGGAGTTGTCATGCAGCCGTCAGCGATTTGTCAAAACTTTGTCGGCTCGCTGGCGCCGACGGGGGCGGCGGAACCCTCCGGGCGCAGCACCATGTAGGTGGGCAGACCGCCGACATCCAACGCCTGCAGCATGGCGCGGGCCGGATCGCGGTCAGGCTTCTCCGCCTGCACCTTGATAACCGCGTATTGCCGCAGTCGCGCGGTCACGGCCGGATCGCGAAAAGTGGTGCGTTCCATGGCATGACAGCTTTTGCACCATCCGGCCCAGAAGTCAACCAGCACGGGTTTGCCCGCGGCGCGCGCTTCCGCCAAGCGCCGTGCCCAGGCTTCGGCATCGCCCGCCGCGATCGAATCGGCACGAACCATCTGTTGCCGTAAACCATACCAGGCGAGACGTCCGTAATGGATTGCCATTGCCATGACCACGACGCCGAAGAGGTACTTGACGCCCTGCATCCAGCGTCCGGGCTTGGGTAGGATAGCAAGTCCTGCCCCGGCGAACGGCCAGGGCAGGGCCATGCCGGCGCCCAAGAGCAGGGGCAGCAGC
>JAQULY010000686.1 GCA_028718445.1 Kiritimatiellia bacterium | reverse complement strand
CCTCGAGGGCATGCGAGTAGCCACAGTGCACCACCCAGGCGCGGCACCGCGTGAAGAAAACGCGCCGGTTTTCGGGCACGCGCGGATGGGGATTGACGGCCAGCAGCGCGTCGTATTGACTGCGGACCGTGCCCCAGGCGGCGCGCACCTGCGCCATGGCGCCACGTCCGTTGGTGAGCAGGGCGTAATGACCGTCGGCGCGCAACGCATCGCCGGAGACGCGCAGCACGGCGCGCGCGTGCTCGCCCGCCGCCAGCGCCAGCAGCGGCGCCTGCGTCCGGCTCGTACCTTTGGCGGCAAAGACGTGCATGTGGAGCGTCAGCGGACGCGTGGCCTTGTCGCTGCCTGTCATCGAGGGTTCGGCACGAAGCAAGGCGATGTGACCGCGGCCGCCGGCGGTTTCGATGCTGACGCCGGAGGCGACCGTGCGTCCGTCTTGCGCCAGATGCGCGCGGAACGGCGCCTCCGCGCGCACCAGCAGCAGAAAGCCGGGAGGGAGCATCACGGTGCGCCGCTGGTCTTCGGGCCAGTTCCAGGTGACGGCGCGAGGCATGCCATCGGCGACGCAGAAGGCGTAGGGATCGTCCGCAAGGCTGTCGCCCAGCGCATTCGGATCGCAGTCCCCGGGGATGGCAAAGTCGCCACCCAACCATTGCCGCACGCGCAGCGCCAGCAGGTTGCGGCGTTGTCGCCGCGTCGCATCCGGTTCGCGAGCGGGATGGCGCAGGGCCTCGCGCAGACGCTGACGATCCGCCGCGTTGCCGGTCAGGCAACATACGCCGCCCGGCGGCAGTTCCAGCCGGACATGACCGTGAGTGGCCACCAGCGGCACGTCCGCGTCGAGCAGCAGATCCCAGGTGCGCGGCGGATGGAAGTTGGCGGCGGGCCATTGCACCGTGTGCGCGTGGTGCGCGTCGAGGTTGACCAACACCAGCAGCGACTGGTCGCCTGCCCCGGGCGCGGCGTGGTCTCGTCTCACCGCCAGTGTCGGTCCCTCGCCCTGCGTCAGCAGGCGCAGGTGCGCGCCGGCCGCGAATGCCGGATGCGTCGCCAGCAGCGTGTTGAGTCGCGTCACGGCGCGCACCTGGTTGCGTCTGGCGCCCCAGTTGAGCGGGGTCGCGCCATGCACGTCGAGTTTGGCCGCGGCCAGCCACTCGACGCCGTTGGTAATGCCGAAGGCGCCGGCGTGCGAGAGCAGCGCCGTCAGCGCGGTGCGCATGCGGGCGAAGTTCTCGCCGCGCGCCGCCAGCCGGTTGTTGTCGTGGGTTTCGGCGAAATGCACCAACGGACCGGCGCTCTCCGACAGCGCGTTGATTCCCGGCAGTTCGCGTTCCAGCGTGGCGCGGTCCTCGATCTGAAATATCTCCGAGTAGGCCCAGTCCATGTTGGCTTCGGTCAGCAGGCGCTCCGTGACCTCGATCTTGCCCCCCAGTCCCTCCAGCATAAAGATCGTGTCGGGATACTCTTGTCGGACGCGGGCGACAATGTACGTCCAGGTGGCGGCGGGGATCATGTAACCGGCATCGCAACGGAAACCGTCCACGCCCTGGCGGCACCAGAAGAGGAAGACCTCGGCCATGTAGGCGCGCAGTTGCGGATGACGGTAATCCAGTTCCACCAGATCCTCCCAGGTGGTGCCCCAGGCGCCGGGCGAACGGAAGGCGCGCCCATCTTGCTGGCGCAGGAACCAGTCGGGATGGTGGGTCTGCAGGGTCGAAGCCCAGCCGGTGTGGTTCGCGGGTATGTCGAGAAGGAGGCGGGCGCCGCGAGCGTGGACGGCGTCCACGAGCTCCAGCAATTGATCCAGCGGCGTGGCGCGCCGGTCGAACTCGGCCAGCGCCGGGTCCACGGCGAAGAAGTCGAGGCCGGCGAAGGGACTGCCATAGCGGCCCATGCGCGCGAAGGTGGTGGGCACCGGATGGATCGGCAGCAGTTGCAGCAGGCGGCACCCGAGCGTTCCGACGATATGGTCGAGTTGACGGATCAGGTTGCGGAAAGTGCCCGAGGGCGGGATGACGGCGTAGCCTGCGCCGTCGAGACGCTTGAGGGTGGCGGCCGCCGCGCGGCCGCGGGGTTCGCGACCGCCGTCGCCGAACTGCCGCACGAAGGCGGTGTAGATCGTATTGGCGCAGACCGTGAAGGCCGGCTCCACCTTGATCGTGAGGTTATCGCCCTCCGGCCACTCGGGCGTGCTGGATCCGCGCGCGATAAAACAGGCCTTGGCGGCGAACCAGCCAGGATCGAGCAGCGGCACGCGCACGCGATACAGGCCTTCGCCCGTTAGAGACATGGGAATGTCATGCCAATCGGCGGCCAGCATCGGACGCTGCGTTTCGGTATGCGCAACGATCTCGCCCAGCCGGATGGCGGAACGTCCGAGGTTGGTGCGCAACATGGCGCAGCCGGCGCGGCCCGACGGGGTCTGCAGCGTCACCTCGAGCACGTCTCCGGCGCGGGCCAGCAGACGCGCCCCAGGCGCGGGATGTTGGACAAAGGTGGACAAGCGTTTTCCTGTCACCCGCATTCATCGTTGCGGGCTGTTGCTATCTAGCTTTTCACAGCGGCCACGCAGTGTCAATCTTCCTTGTCCCGTTTCGTAAGGGTTCAGTGAGATGGGGGTGCAAGTGGGGTGCATGTGAGCGGGAGCGATTTGTTGGACGTGCCATGAGGACAGGGAGGTGTTGCACGGAGGCGGCGCGGATCGGGCCGGAAAGCCGGCGCATGATCATGGGCCGGCTGCGGCGTCACCGTGAGCGGCGCAACCGCGAGGTTGGCG
>JAQULY010000685.1 GCA_028718445.1 Kiritimatiellia bacterium | reverse complement strand
GCCCTCGAATGACTGCACGCGCAGGTTGGGAAACGTGGAACCCAGCGCCACCGCCTCCGCGGGTGCGTCGGACGTGATGCGGTTGCCGTATGGAAAAGGATAGTCCGAAGGCACAACGGCCGGCGCCCCGAGCTTCATCAGCCCGACAGCCACGAGATACTTCACGGGCTCAAGGCTTTCGGTGATCAGGAGCAGCCCGGGCATGTCTCTTTCCAGAAAATGGCCCATCTCGTGGTCGTCGCCCGGCCGGATGCGGGTCGCCAAAGAGCGTGAGCTCGTAATAGCACCAGCGAAAGACATCGCCGCCATACGGGTTGACAAGGTAGCTGAGTTCTTCCTTGGCGCGCATGTTCACGGCACCCAGATGATAATCCGCTCCCCGGAAGATGATGTCCCAGAACTTCCGGTGGAAACGTTGCGAGGGACCGTCCAGGTTATCGCGGTAGCCCCAACCCGAACGTGTGTTCATCACCACGGCGAAAGCTCCGCCTGAGGATGTCGCAAGTTGTTCCGCGAAGCAGTCGGCGACGGTATCGAAACTGCCGGCGTCACAGGCCTGCGAATATGCCAGGAAGTACACGCTGTTGGTAAGCCCCGCGATGGCCTGACGGTTGCCGGTATAGGAGGGGCCGAGATTCAGCTTGAAGCAGTACTGCGGCGAGCCGTGACCGAGGTGGTTGAAAACATGTCGGTTCTGGTTGAAGCGCGCAAGTATCCCGGACGACGGCCATCTGTAATCGGGCGCATCATAGAAATTGTCGCTCGTATCGAAATCATCCGCGAAGGCCGGATTCTCGAAACCCAGGGCCGAGAAACCGCCGTCGGTGGCACCCAGGCGGATTTGTTCCATCGCGCCGGTAGCATACTCGGCCACCCCGCCGAAGCCCAGATACTCGCCGGCGTGCACGACGGGCGACAGCAGCGCCGCCGGTGTCGCCTCATAGGCCAGTGTCTTGCGCACCATGCGGGACACTTCGTTGGTGTTCTCGACCGGAAAACGCCCCACCTGAACCTCGGCCAGCAGGTCCACGTCCCTGCCGTCAATACCATCGCCAATCTCGCCAAAGATGCTGTCGCCATCGCGGTCGAAGTCCCCATCGAGGCATCCGTAGTAGAGCGCGTCCGCCGGAATCTGGGCGGTGTAGTAGGAGAAGCCGCAGTACAGGTTCCGTGCCGCCACGTTGGTGACGCTGCCGACCAGCAGCACGAAACGGGTGTTCCAGTTGTCGTACGCGTCACGCACGAAAGCGCGAATGCGCTCGGCCTGGTCGCGTCCCGAATAGTTGGCGTCAATCCACTCCACGGGGACATTAGTCGAGGTGATGCCGGCCTCGCGGCGCGCCACCGAGAGCGCCGTCAGATTCCATGGCGGCGGCGTGTCGGCGATGAACCGGGATGGAGCGATGATCACGTGAGCGTAGTCGTCCGCCGGCAGCGGCGTGGCGCCATCCAGCGCGACCATGCCACCGTCGGCAGCCGCAACGGCCGATAGGGACGACGGCAGCTCCCCATGCGCATCAGCCGTCAGGGAACGACGCGGACGCCACTCGCGTCCCGCCGCCGGCTTTGCGCGCTCCCACACGACTTCGACCGTGAGTTCGGAGTGGCATAGCAGCATGTTGGACGCGGGCAGGTACTGAGCGGGATGCAGTGTCAGTATGATCTGATCAACGCCGTGATGCCGGTCAAGGCGCTGACGGCGCGCCTCGCCGGCGCCGTAGTCGGGGTATGGCTGGCTGCGCCGGTAGATGCGCGCGTCGCGCGGCGTGGGTTTCCAGGGACGTGCACCGGCAGACAGCGGCACCGCCTCGCTGGCGCAGGTGAGGGGCTGCTTCAGCTCGATACGGGTGCTGGCGCCGGGAATGAGGCGTACCCGCGCCGCGCGCCAGCCCACTGGTACGGGGATGCGCACGCCGCGAATCGGCAGCGCCGGTGCGCCTGGCACGACGTCCTGATCGCAGCCGTCCATACGCACCATGGCGCCGGCAGGTGTCGCTTTCACCTCGGGCGCCGTGAAGCGCTCGACCACACGAAGGACATTCGGAACGCCATCGGCAGACTGACTGACCGGGTCTGTCGTGACGGGCGGCGAAGCAGCCCACACCCCCGCCTCCAGAAGGCAAACTGCCGCGCAACCAAGCAGCATCTCATACGCCGCTCTCATACGGCGCATTATACCACAGGAAGCGCGTCTTCAGTAGTTCTCCGGCAGCAACTGGAAGTGCTCACGCGGATGCGCGCAGGCGCGGCAGGCTTTGGGCGCCTCCATGCCGACGTGCAGGTAGCCGCAGTTGCGGCATTGCCAAGTCATCGGCTTGTCGCGTTTGAAGACACGGCCGGCCGCAATATTGCCGGCCAGGGCGCCATAGCGGCCGGCGTGGTACTTCTCGGCCACTGCAATTGCCTCGAACACATTGGCGATTTCGGCAAAACCCTCTTCACGAGCGACCTTGGCGAAGTCGGGATACATGGACTGCCATTCATGGTCCTCCCCCGCCTTGGCGGCCTTGAGATTATCGGCCGTGGCGGCAACGACGCCGGCCGGAAAAGCTGCGGCGATTTCCAGCTCGCCACCTTCGAGAAATCCGAACAGGCGCTTGGCGTGTTCCTTCTCATGTTCCGCGGTCTCAAGGAAGATCGCCTCAATCTGCCTGAAGCCTTCCTTGCGAGCGGTGCTGGCGAAATAGGTGTAGCGGTTACGTGCCTGCGACTCGCCGGCAAATGCGGTCAGCAGGTTGCGTTCGGTGCGTGTGCCTTTGATCTGCGACATGATATAGCT
>JAQULY010000684.1 GCA_028718445.1 Kiritimatiellia bacterium | reverse complement strand
AAATGACCGAGTGCGCCGTCAAGGCGGAACAGATCGAACGAGAGTTGAGGAAGGGATAGCCATGGAATCAGTCCGACTCTGGGTAATCGTAACCGGCACGGGCAGGTTCCGCGTGGTCGGGGTCCTGGCCGACGCCAAGACCTTTCTGGACGGGGACGGGTCCGTCACGGCCCTGCGGGACGCGACTCCTGAGGAGCTCGAACGGTACTGGGCGACAGGGAGCTACCGGCTGTGACGCCTACAACCGCCGACCTCTGCCGGGTCTTCAATGACTTCCACGAACGCCACGCGGCGTCCGTCAACGCGGCGCTAGAGCACGCCTGCGAGGCCTACTGCCGCAGCCGTTTCCAGGATGATAGCCGGCGGAACGGGCGCCCGTACTTGACTCACGACCTCACATCAGAGCGCGCCGCCCTGAAGTACCTCACCAAGGAGTTCGCCGAGCTCTGCGACTACGGCGCCGTGTACGAGGTGACGGCCGAATGGGAATGGGGACACAACCAAGTGCTCATCAAGTGCACCCGAACCGGGCCGACCGTCCCCTGCTGGTGCCTATGCGGAATGAAGCCGCAGATGATCACACCCAAGACCGAACCCAAGGAGCCACCCAATGGACCCTAACAGTGGGGGAATGTACCGCACTGCGACCGATGAGGTGACGAACACGGCCCGCGATTTTGCTGATGTGTCACTTGACTGGGACTCCACTGCGGGCCCCGTGTCTTTCAACGCGCCGGATGAACCGCGGCCGAACCGCCGGGAGCGCCGCAAATGGGCGGCGGAGGAGAGGCGGAAGGCGAGGAAGGGAAGATGATCGAATACACCGAAACTCTGGGGATTTCTGAGCAGTTGGAGAAAGACGCTTCCAAACTCCTTGCCCGCGGGATCTCTTCGACCGCACTCGTGATGATGTTGGCGGCGGCGAACCTCCGTGAGGCCGTTGACGAGATCCGGATCCGACGGATGAAGTGGGACAGCATCCAGGAGTGCCGCCTTCGCGCCAAGGAACTCGAGTTGCGGTCGTTCCTCGCCCAGAAGATGCAGGAGCCAGAAGACGAGAGCAAGAAGGCTGGGCCATGACACTCCGCCCCTTCCCTCTCCCATTCACCGCCGAGGACGCGGAGAAGGCCGATGATATCTCAGTCTTCAACTGCGGCCCCGGCGCCCTGTGCGCCGTATTGGGGATCAACATCCCGCAGTTCTGGAGTCTGCCCTCGTCCAAAGAATACGAGCAGAAAGGCTACACCAACCCGACGCTGATGAAGCAGCTACTTTTCCAAGCGCGTGACGCTGGGCACCTGGCGCGCTGGACGATGACCTGTGACGGCGCGGACCGCCGCGACCTCCAATGGCCCGCGTTCGGACTCGCCAGAATCCAGTGGGGCGGCCCCTGGTGCTTGCCCACCGTCAGCCCCAAGGCCCGCTACCGCCAAACCCACTGGGTTGCTGCGTACCGCGAGCACAGCAATCCGGGCCCGCTCTCGGGCCTCCACGTCTTCGACATCAACGCCGTCTACCAGACCCCGACGGTGCTTGGGATTCCTGGGTGGATTCGACTCGAGGAATGGGCGCGCCTTTTGGTGCCTGAGCTTCTGAAGGGCTACCCAAGGAACGACGGCTCCTGGTGGATCACGCACGCGATCGAGGTGACACGATGAGACAACGGCCTATTCGCCCCTACCTCAGCGCGATCAAGCCAACAAACAAGGTCAGCCCATACAAGCGTCTTTGGCTGATCCGCTGCTCAGGTCCTGGATGCTACATCCCAGAACAGCATGACGTTCGCGCGAACCCGGACGGGTCGTGGACGGTCAGGATCAAACGCTCGTGTGGGTCGGTCTATCTCGAGACGGTTCCCGCGCACGCGGTCTTCTCGGATCGAGAATCTGCCGAGCAGCGGGCACTGGAACTTTCGACGGAGGTAGAGCCGGCATGATCCACTGCCACAATTGCCAAGCCCCGCTGGCGCCCTCTGACGTACTGGGCGGGTCGCTTTGTCGATACTGCGGCAACCTCGCATACGGGCCCGTGCTCCTGGCCAATCGCTGGTACCAGGGCACGAACAAGCCGCGTGACCTGGGTGTCTATCTGTGGATCGAGGACTGTTGCTGCTACACCATGCAGTGGGACTCGCGCGGTTGGCACGATGACCATGGGAAGCTCGTCAACAAGCTCCCGGAGCTGTGGGCGGGGCCAGTGAGGTGGCCAGAATGAAGATTCTCGTCCAGCCCCCGCGCTCAGGCAAGACCATGGCCATGATCCGCATGGCGGATGACTTCAACGGTTACATCGTCTGCCGTTCGCAGCGGGACGCCTATCGGATAGCAGAACTCGCGCGGAACATGGGAGCGCGCATCCATTTCCCGGTGACCTACGACGAGGTGGACAGGCACCAGTACCACGCCGGAGGAGTCCACCGTTTCTGGTTCGACGGTGCCGACGACTACCTGAGAGCTCGATTCCCGGACGTGGAGATCGCGGGACTGACACTGACGGAGGAAACGGAGTGACCTGCGCCACCTGTCCCAGCTTCTCCGTCGTCAAGGACGGCAACGGCAAATGCCTCGACCCGCACTGGCAGCACGAGGGAGCACCGCAATGGTGGCACCAGGACGACGGCTGCGCGCACGACAAGTCGCCTACCAAGAAGGCGATCAGAATACCCGAGGAGGGACAGGTGAATTGCGAGGATTGCAAACACTGGACACGGAACGCCAAGGGCGCGGTGGTCGGCACCTGCGGCCACGAGCACTGGAAGGACATGGACATGTCCATGTCCTTCCAG
>JAQULY010000683.1 GCA_028718445.1 Kiritimatiellia bacterium | reverse complement strand
ATCTCTACCACCTCTTGGGTCTATCGCCCCCCAGCCATCTGAACGTGCCGGTTTCCGGCGCGTCGCCCGAGGCTGAAGATGCCAAGGAACTAAGCCAAGCGGAAGGCGGTGGAACCATGCGCCTCGCCCGGCAACTGCCCATTGTCTAACTAATACCGAGACCACCATGCCCGGCACCAATTTTCAGCTTGAAGTCAATCCCGCGATTCCGCCGCGCCTGGCGCGGCTCGATGAACTTTCCAACAATCTTTGGTACAGTTGGGACCGCGCCGCCCGCGCGCTGTTTGCCCGCCTGCACCCGGCGCTCTGGCATGCGGTGAACCACAGCCCGAAGGCCTTCCTCAAGCGCATCGACCAGAAAACCCTGCTGGTCGCCGCAGAAGACCCGATCTTCCTGGGCACCATGAACCGGGTTCTGTCGACCTACGACAGCTACCATCAGGGACCGACCAACCAGGAACTGCAGGGGCATCACGGACTCGCCCAGAATGACCTGATCGCCTACTTCTGCGCCGAGTTCGGCTTTCACGAGAGCCTGCCGATCTACTCCGGCGGCCTCGGCATCCTCGCCGGCGATCATTGCAAGGGCGCCTCGGACCTGCGCCTGCCCTTTGTCGCCGTCGGCCTGCTCTACCGCCAGGGCTATTTCCAGCAGACCATCGACCGCGACGGCCATCAGCATCAGCACTATTTCGACACCGACTTCGACGATCTGCCGATCGTGCCGGTACTTCGCGCCGACGGCAGCGAGATGGCGGTTTCGGTGGAAATGCCGGGGCGCACCGTGTTCGCCAAAGTCTGGTCGGCGAAAACCGGCAATACCGTACTCTATCTGCTCGATACCGACCTCGCCGAGAACAATCCGGGTGATCGCGACATCACCCACCGCCTGTATGGCGGCGAGCGCTCCACGCGCATCGAACAGGAAATTCTGCTCGGCATCGGTGGCGTGCGCGCCCTGCGCGAACTGGACATCAAACCCAGCGTCTGGCATATCAACGAAGGCCACGCCGCCTTCCTGAACCTTGAACGAATCCGCGGCCTGTTCGCCCAAGGACTGGACTTCGAAAGCGCCCTCGAAGCGGTCGCCGTGAATACCGTGTTCACCACTCACACCGCAGTACCGGCAGGACACGATCACTTCACCGAAGAGATGGTGCAAAACTACTTCAGCCACTACTGCACCGAAGCCGGGATCGACTGTGCCGAGCTGCTGGCCTTGGGACGCACGCCGAACAGCCCCGAATTCAACATGACCGCGTTAGCGGTTCGCGGCTCGCGCCACCACAACGGCGTTTCGCGCATTCACGGCCACGTTTCGTCGTCCATCCTCGCCAGCCTTTGGCCGCAGATCGAGCCGGCCGAAAATCCCGTCGATTATGTGACCAACGGGGTACATGTACCCAGCTTCCTGGCGACCGACTGGTATGAAACCTTCGACCGCCATCTCGGCCTGGGCTGGATGCACCGCCAGACCGACCAGAACTGCTGGCAAAACATCAACCGCATCCCCGACCAGATTTTCTGGAGCATTCGCCAATCGCTCAAGGCCCAGTTGCTGCACCTGATCCGCCACCGGGTACGCGAGCAGCACCTGCGCAACCAGGGGTCTGAGTCCCACCTCGACCGCATGCTGAAATATGCCGACCCGGCCAACCCGACCGTGCTCACCCTCGGCTTTGCACGTCGTTTCGCCACCTACAAGCGGGCTGCGCTGCTGTTCAACAATCGTAACTGGCTGCGCGACATCCTCGGCGACAAATCGCGCCCGGTGCTGTTCATTTTCGCCGGCAAGGCGCACCCGGCCGACGAGCCGGGGCAGGCGCTGATCCGGCAGGTCAGCGAGCTGTCGCGCCAGCCCGAGTTCGAGGGACACATCCTGGTACTCGAAGGCTACGACCTGCACCTGGCACGGCGCCTGGTATCTGGCGTCGATGTCTGGCTGAACAATCCGATCTATCCGCTCGAAGCTTCCGGCACATCAGGCATGAAAGCCGCCATCAATGGCGCCATGAACCTCTCGGTGCTCGACGGCTGGTGGGGAGAAGGATACGACGGCAAGAACGGCTGGGCGATCAAGCCAACCTCGGAACGGCTCGACCCGACGCAGCGCGATGTAGAGGAAGCGCGCACCCTCTACGAGTTGCTGCAGGACAGCGTGATTCCACTTTACTACCGCAACACTTCGCTGGGCTATTCGCCGGAGTGGGTGACGATGGCCAAGCATTCGATCGCCAGCATCATGCCGCGCTTCAACATGCAACGCATGCTGACCGAGTACACCGAGAAGTTCTACGCACCCGCCGCCGCGCAGTGGCGCAAATATGCCGGCGAGAATTTCTCCGGCGCCCGCCACGTTGCCGCCTGGAAAGCCAAAACCCGCGCCGCCTGGGCGGGCGTGCGCTTGCGCCGGGTGGCGCTGCCCTTGGCGCGCGTACGTTTCGGCGAGGCGTTGCGCTACGAGGTAGCCGTGCAGATGAACGGGCTCGAACCCAAGGATCTAACCGTGGAACTGGTCATCTCCCGGCCCGACGAGAAAAACCCCGCAAAGTTCAAGCGCTACGCCCTGCACCACGAGCAAGCTCTCGATCACGGCGAGCACCTGTTTGTACGCGAACTGGCGCTGGATCAGTGCGGCAAGATCGAATATCACATCCGCGCTTTCCCGCACCATGAATTGCTGACCCATCCCTTCGAGATGGGCATGATGGTGTGGCTATGACTCCCCTGGTGGAAACACCGGCATGGCGGGCGCTGGCGGCGCTGGCGACAAGCCGCCTGGAACTGC
>JAQULY010000682.1 GCA_028718445.1 Kiritimatiellia bacterium | reverse complement strand
CAGACCATTCGCTTCGACAACATGCTGCTGGAGGATGTCGGTTTGGAGCAGCCGGCGCGCCAGGTGCGCCGGGTCTTCGCGCGCCTCATCAACTGGCCCTACGCCGAACTGGATCTCGACTGCCTGATTCCCGGTTGCGCCTATGAACTGGCGGCTGACGTGATACCCGCGCCCAGCAACGTCGTCATCAGGGGCCTGTCGCCGAATGCCAGACCATCCGCCGAGCGCGCTCCGGACGACGAGCGGGGGATGGGGATCACGATGTTCGTCTCCGACTTCCGCGGTCGGGTCGGGCCGCGCGAAGACCTGGTCGAGATGCCGGATCGGGACGGCAGGAAGATCTACCGGTTCAAGGTTCCCGCCGATGCCGTGATCGTGCATCTGGACCTGCACAACGACGACATGGTGCGATTCGACCACAACCAGATCGAGGGACAGGCCCGGCGCTGGGGGAGCGTCTCGCTGGACCTCCTTAACTACGGGGAAATCGCCGCCGACAACCAGATGGTGCAATACAACTACCGCGGGCGACCGAACAACCTCGAGCCGCGAGCGGCTGTAGAAGTGTCCGAATTCGATCGCCTGGCCCTCGATGCGAAGCTGAGACGGCGCAAGCCCGCGAACTCCAGGCTGGAAAGAGGCGGGGACGGCAAAACGCGCTGGATCATAGATGGCAAGGTTGTGCCACCCATGCTGGCGACCTCATTCGCGGTTGGCGAAAAACAGCCGAACGTCTATGAGGAACTGGGAAGGAACGGCATCAACATCGTTGAAGTCCGCTTCCCCGCCGGAGGCGCTCCCAACAACGGCAACTGGATCGGGCCAGACAAGTATGACTTCAAGGAGCTGGACCGGCAGTTCTACATGGCCCTGAAGCAGAACCCGAACGCCTATCTGATTTTCGATTTCGACGAGGTCACCCCCCCATACTGGTGGGGCGAGGCCCATCCTGACGAACTCATGCGCGATCAATTTGGCCGCTTCTGTTGGATGGACGGGGTCTCTCTCTACAAGCGCCATTACGGGACCATGGCCGAGTTGAAGCAGCGGCGCGAGCGTCTCGAAAAGCAGGGATTCTTCGAGCAGCTCAAGGGCGCGAGCTGGCCGGGAACGTATGTGCCGTCTCCCGGCTCCATGCAGTTCCGCGCGGAGGTGGCCCGCTTCCTGGCCGCCATGCGCCGGCATATCGAGTCCATGCCGTACGGCAATGCCGTCATTGGCTACAAGCTGCTGTGGGGCTTTGACGGCCAGTGGGGCTGGATCGGCGGCGGCGTGGACACGCAGACGCTGGACAAAGGCCAGCAGCCGGCCTTTGTGGATTGCAGCCAGCCCATGCTGGCCCGCTTCCGGGAATATGTGAGGAAAAAATACCGGACCGAAGAAAGGTTGCGGGCCGCCTGGAACGACCCGAAGGCTTCATTCGCAAGCGTGGGCCTGCCCTCATTCGACCGGCTGCATTTCCAGACGCCCGTGCCGCCGGGGAGCCGGTATCTGCTCGATCCCAGCGAGGACCAGCCGCTGATAGACTTCCGCGAATGTACGGCCCGCGGCGTGGGCGAGCAATGCGATCAATGGGCGCGGGCGGTTAAGGCCGCGGGCAGGCGCGATGTTGTCTGCCTGGCGTATTACCCGGATATCTCGGAGATGGCGCCAGGCCGCGATCAGCGCCACGTACTGAACTCGCCTGGTCTGGACATCGCTGGAGGGCCGTCTTACGAAGGGCGCGAGATCGGGCTGGACTGCCTGAGCAATGTCCTGCTGGACAGCCTCAATCTGCACGGCAAGCTGCCCATGACCGAGATAGACTTCCGCGTCTTTTCCGTGGTCAAGCGCAACTACAGCAACAATATCATCCTGGATTCGCCGCGCAAGACCATCAGCGCCCTGCGGCGGGAATACATGAAGCAGATATGCCGCGGCGGCGGCTCCTGGACCCTTGACATGGCCGGGGGCTGGTTTGCCGATCCACTGGTGGCGGCAGTCATCGGCGATGCCCGCCGGGTTTTCGGCGGCGTATTAGGCAGGGATCGTCGCTCCGTGGCCCGGGCGGCCCTGTTCCTGGGCGAGCAAGGCTCCCTTGTCCAAGCCGACGAACTGCATGGGGTTGTTCCCAAGACCATGGTTTCCGGTTCCAAGGTCATGCTGCAGCAGAGCGGGGTGCCGGTGGACGAGTATCACCTCTGGGATCTGCCGGCGGTGGCCGACAAGTATCGGGTGTTCCTGTTTCCGTTCGCCTACGCGCTGACGGATGAGGAACGCGGGTGGATCGAGTCGCTGAAGCGCGACGGCAACCTGCTGGTGTTCGGCTACGGAGCGGGTTACGCGGGCCACCATCTGTCGCTCGCGAACATGGAGAGCGTCCTGGGCATGAAACTGGGCCGTGACGACAAGCTGAATCTCACGATCCGGGTTGTAAACCGCGAGCATCCGGTCACGCGGGAGATGCGCGGATTCCTTGGGACCATGAGCGAACCCGGCTTGCCGGGCGTCTACGTGGACGATCCCCAGGCGGTCGCGCTGGCGACGTTCGCCGGGGCGACGAACCGGGTTGGGATGGCGTTCAAGGACCACGGAAGCTGGCAGAGTCTGTACGTGGGCGTTCCGGCCGCGCTGCCGCCGGAACTGATGCGCGGCTGCGCCCGATACAAGCGACTGCACATTTACAATTCCGGCAACGACGTCATGTACTTCAACAAGAGCCTGGTGGCCATTCACGCCAATTCGGATGGCGTGAAGACGATCGAACTGCCCGAGGAGGCGGAGGTGACAAGTCTGTGGGACGACACCCAG
>JAQULY010000681.1 GCA_028718445.1 Kiritimatiellia bacterium | reverse complement strand
CGCCGCCCGTCAGTCGGCGCCGTGCTCCGGTCTGCCCAGAACCCGCCGACACGGCCATCACTGGCTCCTTCTACCCGCCTTGCTCATCCCAACCGTCCCGTCTGTCGTCACCACGCCTGAGGCAACCATCCCAGTGTAGGCCTTCCCCTTCGCCATCTCCGCCCGGCTTTCGCCAACTTCAGCAAATTCAGGCTGCCCCGCCACAGTCTCTCTGTCCCCATTCGCCTTGTTCGGGTTATGACAGATGGGCCGGCGCGGCGGACTGAAGAACGAACTCTGTGGCGCAAGGCCTCAGGTTCCGGGTTGACCTCGCCGTCGCCGGCCCGCTGCGGGGGCGCTGCAACGCCCCCGCAGCATTCCCCGGCTCTCGTCGGAAAACGGCGCCACTATAACACTCGTGCCTGAGACAAGGGTTGACCCCGACGCGCCCCAGAATGTGGAGGAATAGCTCAGGAGTCTTGCCGTGTTCTTTCTTCATCGTGTGATCGTGTTTTTTGGCGAACGACTGAGGTCACCGGATGCCGAACCCGCCGCGGGTGAGGAATACGGTGAACCTCCTGGTTGGGAGCATCTTATGGTACATCGAATAGGATTCTCCAGTTAACGTCCGGATTGAATATCGCGTCTTCTTGTTCTTCCGCGCACCAAGATCCAAAATAGTCTTCGACGTGCCCCTCAGACATCATGTGCATGATGTTGGTCGGGAGCGGATGCTTCCTTTTGAGATATCCCATGCGATACACATCCTCTGAATCTTGAAAGACAAGTCCATCAATTTCGCAGCGGCATATCTTGGCGATGAACTCGCTCTTGAGCGCAAATCCGGACGTCGCCTGCTTGATTATGGACTTCTCGAGAATCTCTGACTGCAATTGCGCGAGTTCCAAGAGGAAACGGCTCCACAGAATTGAATCAAAGCGAGGGCTCTTCATAGATCCTCCGCTTGATGGGCCGCGATAACTGATATACTCGCGAAGTGCCTTGAGGTGTGTGATGCCCGACAGAAGCTGTTGCCCACACGCCTTGTCTAGCTGCGTCACAACTTGTGCCACGACCTGGATCGTCTTCGAGTGTGTGCTTTGCATCAGACTGCCATCGGTCCACGCTTGAGATGGCATTGTTAGCATGACCGCTCTCATGCAGTTGAGAACCATGTAATATTCTAAGTATGATTCAACAACGCGGAGGTTTGTGCATCGCGCATAGTCCAAGCTCATCGCCATAACAGACGAGGAAAGTGCCATCTTGACAGCAAAGTAAACACGGCTGATCCATTCTGAATTTGAATCTTCGGTCCACGTTGATGTGAGTTTAGAGTACTGGGTGCTCAGCCTCTGACAATATGCGGCTACTTTGCCGGCGTTGCACGTCGCGGAAAGTTCGCGGAACTCATAATACCAGTCCTGCCCCCAGACCGTGTGTCCGCCTTCGATTATCCGCCTGACTGCTATGTGACTCATGGCCCCTTTGCTCCCAACGGGCGCGCTGACCCGCCCGGCCCGGAGGGCGCTGGACTTGGCCCGGCTTCGCCGGGTCGGGTTCAGCGCGTGGTTGACGCCGCTTGCGGCGGCAGCCACGCCGGGTGGGGCAGCGCGTCCGTTGGCGCCGCCGCAGGCGGCGCCAACGTCAGCCGTCATGCTGAAGCGCGCTAGCGCCCATAGCATGCACGGCTTGGTTGGGTGTCATGCTTTCGATCCGTTTGCCAACCAAGAAAAGTGTGATCACGAGAAGAATCTGTCCCAGAGGGAACTGTATCCACCTGACCGCGGTGGTTGTGTGTCCGGGTGTAACGCCAAAATGCTTGACGTAGAGATCCTCGGAATCCTTCTGATAAGCTTCGAACTTCTCCAGCTGCTCGTGCGTGATATCCGTTACAGTTCGAGACATGAAGAACCGGTCTACATGTCGAGCAAGTGTGTGTGAGTAGATTCCCATCGCAAAGTAGACGAGAAGCAGAACAAAGACGGGCTTGCCGTGCTTGCGGAAGTACCGGAAGGTGACGAGCAGTCCCGCCAAGTACGCAACAGGCCAGAGGCCATCGATCAGTCTGAGAAGTATCATCATTGTTTCACCCGACGCTCCGCCTCAACCTCGCCGGTGGAGCGCAGCGGAACCGGCGTAGTGTTGGAGGCGGTTGTTGGGGCCTCTTCCGTGTTCAGCTTCTCTACAGGCATCCACCACCAGACACGCTCCTTATGTCGAAGCACTGCATGATTGCATCCCACAGCCGTTCCGCTGGTTCACACGGGCGCTTGTCTGCAAGGAGAAACGCGACCGTCCGCCAGATAACGGCGTACTTTTTCTTCGCATGGTCAGCCGAGATTGAGTACTCATCCCTCGCTTTTGCAAAAGCGCCGTTCCAGTGTTGCTCGCCGAAAGCATCCTTGACCACATTGACAAACGTGGTGTCCCATACCGCGTAACACTTGCCAATTGTGGTGGCCGGGCGCGGCAGAGGCGCCGCGCCGACCATCTTCAGCAACGCCTTGTTGAGCTCCGTCTTTGCCTGTTCATCCTCACTCAACTGGCCGTCACCATCGAAGATCGTAAACACCGTTATCCCAAGGCGTGCGTACATTGCCAGCAGGCTTGGGAGTTTCGTCTTGCCACCGGAGGAAACCAAGCAAATGCCCTGGGCATCAAGCGAAACGCCGCGCGACTCGGCGAAAGCCGCGATGATCGCCTCGTCCTCGTCTCCCTCAACAAGGATGACGCCGTCTGCGAAGAATCCCTCACTCGCACTGAGCCCCAGAACCGATCTCAGCCGTGCCCATGAGCTAACATCGGTGG
>JAQULY010000680.1 GCA_028718445.1 Kiritimatiellia bacterium | reverse complement strand
CGAATCGCCCCCCGTCGTGGCGGTCAGGCAGTTGGGCAAAGGCCGCATCGTCTGCTACCCGCTCTGCCATCTCTATGCGGGCGTAAATTACCTCAATCCCATCTGGCCCGATTTTGTCGAAGCCAAGGGCGATCGCGCGGCCGGCCGGCCCAGCGACAGCATGAAGCTGCAGATGAACGCCTGCCGATGGGCGGGCGAACCCGCGCTAAGCGCGACGAATCTTGGAACGTATGTCAAACAGCCCTATAAGCCGGTCGAGTTTCCGGCGAACGTGGATTGGGACGCAATCCCATTCAAACCGACTTCGGGACGCGGCATCCGCGGGATTTTCGGGCTTCATTCCTCCTATAGCGACGGACAGGGAACCGTTGCCGAATACGCGCAAGCGGCAAAGGCCGCCGGCCTTGCTTTTATTGTGTTCAACGATCTCCTGGAAAAACTGACGGAGGCGAAACTGAATCAACTGCTGGCTGATTGCGCCGCAGTTTCCACAAACGATTTTTACGCCTGCCCGGGCATCGAATTCACCGACGGGATCGGCAATCGCTGGGCCCTGTGGGGAGAGCGGGTCCGCTTTCCTCCCGCTTCCGTGAAGGAGGGAAATCGCGAGTATGTACAGTGGGATGGCAAGGTTGTGCGCCATTACGGATATTTCGTAGCGTCCACCTGTAACTACAGTCCGGGCGGCCTTCTCGATTATCGGGAACTGCGCAAGAACGGCGGCCACCCGGAGAACCTCTGGGCGTTCCAGTACTATCTCCCCTTTGTCTATGACCGGGACAAGCAGATCGCCGACAACATGAGCGACTACCTGTTCGGGTTGCGGAACATGATCTGGTCGGCCGTGGCCTCGTTCACCCGGATCCAAACCCCCGCCGATGTCGGTTTGGCCGCGAAAACCTGTTTCACCTGCATGAAAGACATCCCCTCGGCCAAAAAAGCGCTGAACACCCAGTACAATGCCTATTGGTATGCCCGTCCCGCCCGTCTGTACGTCAGCCAGGGCCCCGAGATCCTCGATTGGCAGGCGATCAACGATCAGATGGAAAGCAACTGGCGTTACACGCGCGGCGCGCAACGCGCTCGCCTTCGCTTTTCCGTGGGTTCCGGAACCGGGATCGCCGAAGTCCGGATCCACGATGCCGATCAAGGCGTGATCAGACGATACTCGGGACAGGGCGCCAAAGAACTCACCCGTGAATTCGAAATTCCCCACGATCAGCAGCACTACCTGGCGCTGGAAGTGATCGATACGGAAGGCCGGAGGGCGATTTCCCACGACATCCGCGTTTACTGCTACAAAGCCGGCATCAACCGCTGCGGCGACAACGTCAATACGTTGGACTATACGGCCATGTGCTGGCTGCCGGATCGCGGCGACGACAACGGCAATCTGAATGCCGCCAAAGATTTTCGAAATGGATTTGCCCATGCCCTTCGCGGCTATGACACGTCGAGCCATGCCTTTGGCGTGCCCGGCCCCGGCGCCCGGTTGATGGAACAGATCCAGCTCAAGGAAGCGGGAGGATGGACCCCGGAGTTCGCCAAGACAAAGACGCTGATGGGGCGGTTGCTGGACATGGGCGTGAACAGTTACAACATCCAGATCGCGACCATGCGGATGACCAAGCATTCGGAGGCCTATCAGACGGAGACGCGGCCTACACCCTATATGGCGTCTCCGCCTCGCGACGTGATGGATCTGGAATACTTTGATCGCACGCACACGCTGTATGCCCCCATGGAGAGGGCGGACGGTTACATCTACGGCAATCACCGCCGGATGCGGGAAGGTCACAAGGACTATCGGGGCGGGATTCTCTGGCATGAGGGCGAAATCCGCTTCAAAAAGGACTGCACCCTCCAGGGCGCGGTGCCGATTCCATTGTTTGAGGGACGGATGCCGAGAGACCTGACTAAAAACATCGGCACAACCCTCATCGTCACCGACGCCGATGGCGCCACGCGCGTCGGCATGACCGGATCGATGAAGGGGCGGGTCAAGCCGGGAGGCTATGGAGCGTTGATGCCCGCTCCGCTGGGCTACCATGGCGTGCTGGTTCCGGTGGACATGGATTTTGCCTACGAGGGCGGATGGACGCCGACTTACGGGACGATGACCATCGGCATGGGCCGGGAGGGACAGGTCGTCAAGGCTGGATCCGTTCTCAAGTACCGGTTTGGCGTCGGCACGTTCGCCGACGAGGCGGCTGGCAACGCACTTCTCGAGCATACGGTTAAGGCCATGAATCTGGACGGCGGCCGCGCCGGCTATCCGATAGACATGAAAACGGGAACGCTGGAAGACGCGGTGTTCTTCTTTACCGTCCGCGCTGTCGGCAACGAAGCCGCTTTCCGGTTGGGCCCGCAGAGGCTCCTCATCGATCTGCCGATTCGCGTGCGCGGTCTGGCGGACAACAGTTGCGCGGCCATCTATTGCGATAAGCGGCCCTGGTTCCGGTTCGTTCCGGTCGATGCCGAAGGCACGGCCTGGCTCCAGGAAGATATCGACAACGCCAACAATATCTGGGTCGGCAACGTCTTCACGTGCCCCGAGCGCGACGTCAAAATCTCCCTGGTCGCGGACGGCCAGGCCGAAGGCAAACCGCCGTTTATCGAGGCGCATAATCCGACCGACAAGGAAGTGACGGCCGTCATTTCCTCGCCGCCCATACGCCCGTTTTTGGCGGATTGTCGGCCACCGTGAAATTGCCGTCGGGCGACAGCGTCTTCTTGGCAATCAAGGACGGGACGCTGGCGCCCCGCGAGTAACGGAGGCATACGCTCTTTT
>JAQULY010000679.1 GCA_028718445.1 Kiritimatiellia bacterium | reverse complement strand
CTTCCGATCTCCTGTATCCCAAGCCATGACACCGGCATAGGCCTGGTTTGTTGGAAACGCGGCGATGTTAAAGGCGTTTGTCGCCACCTCCGCTCGGATGTCGGCATGTGCGCTCTCGTTGGTGTTGTGCTTGTCAACGTCCGTCGTCCAGTTGGTCCGTGACGTGCCGCCAAGGGTCATACTATCCGTGAACAGAGGCAGACGGACGACCGGCCTGCCGCCCAACGTCGCGCCGTAACCTGTGGCGGTCGGATCGGTAACGTAGATTGTCGGAATCGAGTCAAAAAACGGATTTGTGCCGACAGTGGGCGCATTGCCTGAGAGCGTGACGGACGCAAGCGCAGAGCAGTACTCGAAGGCGTTGTCTTGGATAATAGCGACCTTCGGCAAGGCAACTGTTTGCAGGGCTGAACAGTTGGCAAATGCAGATATGCCGACGTTCACAACTTCTGGAACACTTACAGAGACGAGCGCCTCGCAACTGTCAAACACGTAGTGTCCAATGTTCGTTACTGCAGGGAGCGAAATGCTGGCCAGAAGCGATGAGTAGGCCAAGGCGCTCATCTCCAGATTCAGAAGCGTGCGGGGGGCGCGCAAATTGGTCACTGAGGAAGCAGCAAATATGCCGTCCGACACCTTTGTAACCGCTACTCCGCCAATGCTCCAAGGTATAACCACATTCTCGCGCCCAGCTTCATAGTAGAACCCCGTAATAGTCCCGGCGCCGTCAAAGATAAACCAATTCGTTGGGGACTCTACAATGTTCAGGTTGCCGTAATGATGGGTGCGCAGTGCGGCCAAATCCTGTTCGTTGGTCAACGCGCCGACCTGCTCGGCCGTGACTTGGTGCGGGTTGTCGGTGCGGTTAGAATGCGCCTCGTCGCCAGCCTCCCACTGAACCCGCCACACGTCGCCACTTGCGCTTATGTCCGTATTCCACTCCACGCGCCAGTGCGTACCGCTCCCCGAGACAACCGCCTCTACATGATTCGACAAGACCGCCGCGACGTTCGCGACGTTGTTGCTCCCCGCCCCCGAGGCCGCGTCAATCCGGTTTGTAAGCCCCGCCGATGCCGCCGCCAGGTCGGACGCCGCCACCACATCGTCAGTCGGCGTCAGATCGCCAAGCGGCGTAGCGAAGGCCGGCACGTACCCCGCCAACAGCGCCGCCGTTATCCATGCGAGCTTTTTCATATCTTGCCTTGCGCCCTCAAATCCGCCGCCAACGTCCGCACTGCCTTACAGAGGTCGCCAATGGTCGGGTTGTCGCCCACGACGCTCCGTAGCGTCGTCCCCGCCCCGATTGTCCAGCCCAGATTCACCGGCGCCGCCGCGGCTTCCAGAGCCGCAACGCGCGCCTCGATCGCCAGGAGCGAGGCCAGTGCCGCTTCCAGCACCGTCAGCCGCCCTTCCGCCAGCGTCGCGCGGCCTTCGAGCGCGCCCGTGCGCGTCTCGACAGCCGTCGCGCGCCCCTCCAGTGCGGAAGCCCGGTCCGCCAGGGCCGCTTCGGTTGCCAGGGCCGCCGCCAGCGCCGCATCGATCGTCGCATGCGAGTTGGCGCCGATGTTGGCAAGGTCCGCATGATCCACCTGCGCCCCGTCATCCCCGCCGCCGTGGGCATGGGCGAGCATGTCCGCCTCCAGGGCGTCGATGTCGGCATGCTCCGTCGTCAGGTCCGTGCCCCAGGGCGCCACGCTCTCGCCATCGGTCGTAAAGGCCGCGTAGGGATTGGGCAATACCCGGATTGTGGTCGAGACGATCAACCCCTGGGCGAGCAGGTTCCAGACGGACAACGTAAACTGCTTGCCGTTGCGGCCGACTCCCGCCATGGCCGTATCGAGCGCCGTCCAATTGAGCCAGAGCGTACCCCCGGCATCCGCGCCGACCGCTACCCACTCTTCGGCCTTGGCGAGCGCCGTGCCGCCGCAGCCCGTGATGGCCAGCACCAGGCCGCTCGCGACCTGGAGCCCGAGACCGGCCAGCGTTACCAGCACGGCCTCACCAACAGCCACTTCGCCCACGAGCGTGGCGCCCTTGGTTCCGGACACGGGCGTGATCGTAAGAGTAGTTACCGGCGTCGTGCTCATTCGCGCTCCCTCCGCGCCGCCTGGGCGCCCGCGCATGCCGCCTCCGCCACGCCGCGCCGCCACTCGGCTTCAGCCAGATCCGCCCCGCGATAGTCGGTGTAGGGCTTATCCTTCTGGCGCTTGAGGCGCGCACGCGCCCCCGCCTGTATGGCCTCGCCGAAATCGGTGACGATCCAAGCGGCCACATCGCCGCCGCGCCCGGGCGCAAGCGTCAGGTCCACCGTGAGGGTCCAATCCTCGCCATCCTCGGAAACCGGCGCCGCGTCGAACTCGATCGACTGGCAACCCTCGTCATCGCGCACCAGGCCCCACGCCAGATCCGGGAAGCTTTCGCGGACCGCCGCGCCATCGATCTCCGCCAGTTCCGCGATCAGCACGCGTCCGCCGCAGGCGGCCGTATCGAGGCCCACGCTCGCCGCCCCGGCCTCGACCGCGATCGAGGCGCGCTTACGCCAACAGCGCGAACGCTTGCACAGTTCGCGCGCGGCCCACTCCAGTTCGGCCAGCATGTCGGCCTCGGTGCAGCCCGGCAGATCGGTCGTCAGGTCCGGCAGCAACTCCGCGACTAGTCTCGTCTCCGCCATTGCACACCTCGTTACACACCGCCAATACCCGCGTTAAACGCCGCCTCCAGGCGCGCCAGCGTCTCCGCCCGCGCCGCCGCCTCCTCCTCCCCGGCAGGCCGCACGCCACCCAGGGCATGCA
>JAQULY010000678.1 GCA_028718445.1 Kiritimatiellia bacterium | reverse complement strand
CTGCACGACCCGCGAAACGAACTGAGGCAGAAACTATGCACAACGTAACTACTTCCCCCAAAGGCTCTTGGCACGGCAGTGCCATTCAGCTCGTCACCCCTTTTAGGAGGCGTCAAGTAATTACCTTTACAACTGATGATAGCCTGGTATGATTTGGAGGCATGAATGAGCGTGCGCAATTGCAGCAGAGGTTTGCGAGACTTTGGCCTCACTTGGACGAACGTGGCCGGCGGATGTTGGCCGCCAATGAGGCCCTGAACGCCGGGTATGGAGGCGTCTCGCAAGTCAGCCGGGCCTGTGGCTTGTCGCGGGTCACGATCAGCAAAGGGATACGGGAGATAAACGCGGCTCCGTTGCCCGAGGGGCGTATCCGGCGAGCGGGAGCGGGGAGGCCGGCGTTGCTGAAACAGTATCCGGAGTTGCCTGGGGTGTTGGAAGCATTGGTGGAACCGTTGGCCCGAGGGGATCCGATGTCTCCGTTGCGTTGGACCTGCAAGAGCACGCGTTCATTGGCGGCGACCCTCACGGCGGAGAATCGTCCGGTGAGTCACGAGAAGGTCGCTCAGCTTCTCCGGGGATTGAATTACAGCCTGCAAGGCAATCGCAAGACCGAGGAAGGACAGGATCATCCCGACCGGGACGCCCAGTTCCAATACATCAACGAGCAGGTCCGCCGGGCACTGGCCAGCGGAAGGCCGGTGATTTCCGTGGACACCAAGAAGAAGGAACTCGTCGGAAACTACGAAAACAAGGGCCGTCAGTGGCGGCCACGGCGAACGCCGGAGAAGGTGAACGGACACGACTTCCCGAATCCCTCGGTGCCGCGGGCCTATCCCTATGGGATTTATGACTTGAACCGGAACACGGGGTTTGTGAACGTCGGAATCGATCATGACACCGGCGCCTTTGCCGTGGCTTCGATCCGTGGGTGGTGGCGTTTCGAGGGGCGGAGTCTCTATCCAAAGGCACGGCAGGTGTTAATCACGGCCGACGGCGGCGGCAGCAATGGCTATCGCCTGCGTCGTTGGAAGGTGGAGTTGCAGAAGTTTGCGGACGAAACCGGCTTGTCCATTCGCGTTTGCCACTTTCCCCCTGGGACCAGCAAATGGAACAAGGTGGAGCATCGCTTGTTCTCGTTCATCTCCTCGAATTGGCGCGGAGAGCCGCTTCGGGACTACGAAACGGTGGTGCGATTGATCGCCGGCACGACCACCGCCAAAGGGCTGACGGTCACCTGCCGTCTGGATCGACGCCGATATCCGGTCGGCCAAAAGGTGACCGACCAAGAGATTGCCACGGTCAATCTGAAATCCGAGGCCTTTCATGGGGAATGGAACTATGTCATTCGCCCCAGGGATACGTGACAGTTGTAAATGTTATTTATTGACGCTGCCTTACCGCTGGGCGCGCGTACGAGGCATCCTCGCTCAGGTCTCGGGCCCTCGGAAAGATTGTGGCCGCGATGGCCACCTGTATCAGTCCGTCCAGCAGCCGCTCCTCCGCTGTGCCGCGAGTGGGATGAAATCCCGAGGCCGGCATGGCGAACACGGAATCAGACTGCGGCCCGACGATCATGCCCAACTCGCCCACATCGAGAATCGTGACGCCAAGGCCATCGGCCAACTGCCTGACCGTGTCCCGGAACTCGCTGTTGTCCAAGTACCGGCTGATCAAGGACGAGTACTCGGCGTCCTGGGTTGGACGCGCGCGGACCCGTAGGGCCCACTGCATGAGCCTTCCGGCCAGGTAGGTCTGGTTCTCACGAGGCTGATCCATATGCGGCCCTCGTTGACACCTTCAGTTCATTGCCGAAGAACCCGCATGTGCTCAGGGCGACGTGATCGATCCTGTCAACGCGAAGGTCCTTGGCCTCGCCATCCTCGGCTGCGTAGTACTGGAGCACCTTCAGCACCAGTAGTTCCTGCAGGGTCTGATCGAATCCACTTGCGCGTGCCGAGTCCAGGATCGTCGAGAGGGTCATGTCGCCGCTCAGCCCCGCCAAGAAGGCCAGGACTCGATGTTGGATCTCCAGCGGGAATCGCAAGGGGTCTTGGCCGTAGTCTGTCAAATCCTGCTCGACCAATGGTGCGTCGCCAACGACTTCGGCACGCTTGGGCCGAAGCTGCCAAGACACCAGATTCCGCAGGGAGAACACAGGCGGGGCCTGTGCGCCGATGAAGGTCGGAAACGATCCCAGAAGTACTTCCTGGACGTCCCGCTCCGGCATGCCCAGCAGCGGCTCGAGGACTCGCGACAACAAGTCGATCTGCTGGCTGCCGTCCAGCGGAGAGAATGCCTGACGAGCCTGCTGGTCTAGGAAGTCAGGGCGAGTCTGCATGAGTTGGTTCTGGAGATCAAGGTGCCGCTGGCGGCAGTCCTTGATCAGGTCGATCACATCGACCAGGGACCGGGCCTGGTCATCCCCTGAGGGCAGATTGTCCAAATGCTCATCAGCGGATTGGAGGATGTTGGCCTCCGTCGTCAGCCGCACGGAGATGTGCTCCAGGGCCTCCTTGAGCAGTTGCGGTACCGTTTGGCGCCAGTCCACTTTCTGGATGTCCCGGCGAGTGAGTTGGACGATCCGCCGGATCTTATCGTGGTACAGCACCGATTGCAGACGGGCATTGCGGGCGGACTGAATCGCCTCATTGAACTTGCCGCGGGCAAGTTGCGAGGCCACCACCGCCTCATTAGCCGCCTGGGCGTCCTCGATGTCCAGTTCGAGGGCGTTCAGGTACATGTTGATCGCCTGGGGGGACAACCCCAGGACGACGTTTCCCGCGGCGTCGTAGCGGTCCAAA
>JAQULY010000677.1 GCA_028718445.1 Kiritimatiellia bacterium | reverse complement strand
GCCATCCTTCTCTTCCTCGCCATGCAAGAGATGACCGGCTCGATGTGGAGAAGCGGTCTTGTTGCTGCATTGTTCGCAATCCACCCCCAGCACGTCGAATCGGTTGCGTGGGTAGCTGAGCGAAAGGACGTGTTGAGCACCTGCTTTCTCCTCTTATCGTTGTGGTCGTACGTACGATATGCGAAACGACCGGGGGCACTCTATTATTCCCTTGTCGTTTTCTTCTTGGGTTTGTCGCTGATGTCGAAGCCGATGGCGGTTACTTTTCCCTTTGCGCTCCTGTTATTCGACTGGTGGCCCCTTTGCCGGATCGCCGGCATGACGCCGGAATACGCGGAGACGATCGAAAAATGCCCGGCGGTATCGTGGCGAATGATCCTGATGGAAAAGATTCCCCTCATCCTGTTGGCGATCGGGTCAATCTGCTTGACGCTGAGCTTTGAGAGTAACCTCCCGTGGATCATGACGCTGGACGATTATCCCCTTTGGGTGCGAGTAGCCAACGCCGTGGTGTCCTACGGGACGTACCTCTGGAAAACGGTGTGGCCGTTCTCTCTGGCGGTGTTCTATCCCCATCCCGGAACAGCGATCGGAATCTGGAAAGTTGCGGCAGCGGCTCTGTTTCTTGGGGGGGCTACGTTTGCGGTGATTCGATGGAGGATCCGCTTCCCGTATCTTCCCGTGGGGTGGTTATTTTATCTAGGCACGCTCGTTCCGGTGATCGGCTTGGTCCAGGTCAGCGGTCTGGGGATGGCAGACCGGTTCACGTATGTTCCGCTGATCGGCATCTTCATGATCGCCGCCTGGGGAGGAGCGGAATTGGCGCGCCGTTTTCCTCTCCGAAGGTATGCCCCCGCGGCCGCCGTCTCCGTCCTGCTCTTTCTGGCAATTGCGGCATGGGTTCAGGCAAGTTACTGGAAGGACAGCATTACGCTTTATTCCCGCGCTGTGGAAATCACCGAGCGAAACTGGACGATGGAATACAATCTGGGAACCGAGTTGCTCAATGCGGGGAAAAATGCGGAAGCCTTGGTGCATCTGCAAGAGGCGCTGTCCGTCAATCCGGGTGATGCATCGGCGCATATCAATGCCGGAAGCGCTCTGCTCGCCGAAAACAGGACGGAGGAGGCGATCGGTCATTTTCGCGCGGCGCTACGGATTCGGGGTGACGATTACAAGACCTGGATGAAGATCGCCGGAATATGTTCCCGCCTTGGAAAAGCGGAATTGGCCGCACAAGGTTACGCAGAAGCCGAGCGGCGTTATCGTTCCGGTCCCCGGTCGCGGTAGTTTGGCGCGGACGATCATCGAGACGCTGGCTTTGATTCGAACGCGGTTATTAGAACGATGAAGCGAGGCATGAGCGCTACGCAATGATTCCCTGGCTTCAGCGCATGAAGGACTCCCCGCACACGGTGATCCTGGTCGGGCTGGCCGTTTTGACCGTGTTCGTCTATGCGCAGACCTACAGCCATCAATTCGTCAGTCTGGACGACCCCGATCTGGTCACACGAAATCCCCGCGTGCTGGAAGGCCTGACCTGGCATGGCGTCCAGTGGTCATCCCCTGTGGCAAAAGCAACGGCCACATCAGCGCCTTGGTAACGGTCGCCGTGCTCGGACTCCGGCCCGTCCCGGGCCTCCGTTCCCTGCACGCGGAGCCCGACGGCGGCATGAAAACGACCCGAATCGAAAGGAGGCAGACTGATACCAAAAGTGGTATCATCAATCACGATGACGCACAAAGACAAACTCATCGAGAAGGCTCGGAACAACCCGGCCGGCGTTCGCTTCCGGGATCTGTGCCTTCTGGCCGAGCACGTGGGCTTTATCAAGCGAGACGGAAAGGGCTCACACGTCGTCTACGAGAAAGAAGGCGTGGTCGAGATTCTGACGTTCCAGGAACGAAATGGAATGGCGAAGACGTACCAGGTCAAACAACTGCTCGTCGCGATCGAGAAATACCGCTTGGGAGAAAGCAAATGAAGTACGCAATCGTGGTCGCCTACAGCGACGAGGACGAAGGGTATATCGCCACGGTTCCGGAGTTGCCGGGTTGCTCGGCGTTCGGCGACACGGAAGAAGAGGCGATCAAGGAAATTAAAATCGCCGCCTCGCTCTGGCTCTCCGCTGCGAAGAAGGCCAAGCGCCCAATCCCCGAGCCGATCGTCGAAAAGAAGTTCAAGGGCCGGTTTCCCTTGCGGATCCCGGAGGATACCCGCCGCCGGTTGGAGCTTGAGGCGAAACGGCAAGGCGTCTCGCTGAATCAGCTGATCTTGCACCGTATCGCCTGACGGCCGCCGGCCCGTTTCCCCGCTCCTTCGTCGTTCCAGTTCTACCCCTCTCGTCGTCGTTCCCCGAATATCCAATGGGCTGCCCGGCGTTTTTTGCTTTCCATGCCGCGGAAGTCATATGACGAAATAGGCGGCCCAGGCGGCGACCGCGCTGCAGGCGAGAAGCCCGCAAGTGCCGGCGGCGGCCCACCGGTTGGCCGGGAGGCGGAAGCCGTGCGCGGCCAGGACGGCGTAGCATGGGATGACCCCCAGCGTGTACGAAGCCCTGGCGTGCCCGTAATACGGCAACGCGATCGACTGGTACAGCACCGCGCCGAGGTACGCGGCGACGAGGTACGCCGATATCGCCGGGCCGGAGACCGGGTTCCGGAAGGCGCCCCGGATCGCCTTCCATGCTCCGGCCAGCATGAACGTCGTCGGAAGCAGCCCGAGCGCGGCCTGGGATATCATCGGGCCGTAGTTCCACGGCGGGGCGTCGGCCACCGTGCGGACGATCCTTCCCGCCAGGA
>JAQULY010000676.1 GCA_028718445.1 Kiritimatiellia bacterium | reverse complement strand
CTCATTGTAAAGCCTCTACTGGTGTGGCGCAAGCCAGTTGTGCGAGTTCATTCCAGCGCTGGGCCTTGTAGTAGGATCGGATCATGAGCATGGCCTCGGCGGTTTCTTCATGCCAGAAGATGCCGGGTAACCGTTCACGGGGTCAATCGGGGGAAAGTGCATTCGGTGTGATTTTGTTCTGGTCTCACCGCGCCAAACCCCGTATGGTGTGCTCTGATGAAAGGGAGCATAGTCATCCAGGGGCGCCAGATCGGGCAACCGGAATTGGAACTGGTCCGCAATTTGCTGGCCCAACACAGCGATTGGCATCGCACGGGTCTTTCGCGTGAACTGTGCCGACGGTGGGCGTGGCGCAACGCTGCGGGGCAGTCGAAGGACATGGCTTGCCGCTCTTTGTTACTGAAACTGGAGAAAGCCGGACTGATTCGGCTTCCGCCCCGGCGTGGACCTTCGGTTAATGAACGGCGTCACCGCTCGGTCCCGATTGTTCCGCACCGCCAGGAGACGATTGCCGAGTCGTTGCGCCAGTTGCTTCCGCTGGAGATCGGCGTGGTCGCATCGGCGGGCGAAGACGCGGCGCTGTTCCGGTGCCTGATCGCCCAGCACCACTACCTGGGGGTCCGCAGTGCCGCCGGAGAGAACCTCAAGTATCTGGTGCGGGACCGGCGGGGACGCCTGCTGGGTTGCCTGTGGTTCGCGGGTGCGGCCTGGCGCTGCAAGGCCCGCGATCGGTTCATCGGATGGGATGATCAGGCACGCCGGCGCAACCTGCCGTGCCTGGCGAACAACACCCGGTTCCTGGTGCTGCCCTGGGTCCGGGTGGACAACCTTGCCAGTCATTTGCTCAGCCGCCTCGCCGGACGCATCAGCCGCGACTGGACCGAGAAGTACGGTCACGGGCTCCATGCGCTTGAGACGTTCGTGGACCGTTCGCGCTTCACGGGGGCCTGCTACCGTGCGGCCAACTGGTTGAGGGTTGGCCAGACCACCGGCCGCACGCGCAATGACGTGGTCAACCGCGGTCCGCTCGCCAGCATCAAGGATGTCTATGTCTACCCGTTGGCCAGCGACTTCCGTCGGGCGCTTGGCGCCGATCCATCCGCGGACAACATCAAGGCCGGCGTCGGATGAGGCTCTATGCCGACAAACAGCTTCAGGCACGCATCGAAGCCGCCGTGGCCGATGCCGTCGCGCCTCTGCTGGCGCGGATCGCCCAGTTGGCAGAAGAGAATGCCCGGTTGGCAGACGAGAATGCCCGGTTAAAGAAGAACTCGTCGAACTCCTCCAAGCCGCCGTCCAGCGACATCGTCAAGCCGCCCAAAGGCACCGGCAAGAATCCGCAGGGAAGGAAGGCGCGCAAGCGCGGGGGACAACACGGCCATCCCAGGCACGAACGCCAGGCGTTCGGCCCCGAGGAAGTCACCGTGCGGCACCCCGAGTACACATTGGAACTGGATCCGGCCGTGTGGGAGCCGCTGGAGCAATGGGAAACGCACCATCAGATCGAGCTGAAGGAAGATCCGTTGGATGTGCATGAATACCGTGCCCGCCTCTATCGCAACAGGATCACCGGCGAGATCATCTCCGCCGGCATTCCCGCCCCTATCCTTGCCGGCGGCATCGCCGGTCCTAGGTTGAGCGCTTTCGTCGGCTTCCTCAAAGGACGCTGCCACACCTCCTACACCACGATCGAAACGATGATGGAGGAAGTCTTCGGCCAGCGCCTGTGCCGCGGAACCTTGGCGAAGATCGTGACTTCGCGGGTTTCCCCGGCCCTGGCCCCTGTCTACGATGAACTCCTCGCCTTGCTCCCCTCCGAGCCCTACCTCGGCATTGACGAAACCGGACATAAGGACAGCGGCGACAAGTTCTGGACCTGGTGCTTCCGAGCCCCGGAGTACACCCTGTTCCGCATCGACGAAACACGCAGCACCGAGGTGCTGCGCCAGGTCCTCGGCGCGGCTTTCGACGGGGTGATCAGCTGCGACTACTATTCGGCTTACCTGTGCTTCATGAAGGAAAGCTCCGCGGTGATGCAGTTCTGCCTGGCCCACCTCATTCGGGACGTGAAGTTCCTCGCCGAGTCCGGCGACCAGGTCACGCGAAACTGGGCGATGCGGATCCTCGATTTGTTCCGCAAGCTCTTCAGCCTTATTCACCGCAAAGATGAACTCACCGACGCCTACTTCCAAAAGACGTTGATCAAACTGCGCGATCAACTCATCAAGAAGTTCAGGGCCGCGCCGCCGCGTCAGGGACCTCAAAACCTGCGTGATCGCTTCAAGGTCAACCCCAGGAAGTTCTTCACATTCGTCACGACTCCCGGCGTTCAGCCGACCAACAACTTCACCGAGCAGGCCATTCGCTACCTGATTATCGATCGACGCATCACTCAGGGCACACGCGGCCAGAAAGGCCGCAAGTGGTGCGAACGTATCTGGACCACAATCAGCACCTGCGAGACCCAAGGCCGTTCAACATTTCAGTTCCTGTGCGATGCCGTCAATGCACACTTCAACGCTCTGGCCCCGCCGTCCCTCATGCCGTCCGGACCGTGAGCCGGCCGCCCCCCCCAACCACGATCGCCCATCCCGGCCAGTTCCCCAGACGCCAACAGGGTTCTACCCCGTGAACGGTTACCCGCATGGTCGCCGGGAAGCTCCACCTTCGCGCCCACCTCGAAATTCAGGATGGGCGGAACCTTCCACTTCTCGGCGACGCGGAAGTTGGTTATGGCGTAGGTTACCTTGACGTAACGCTGCCCGGCGTACGCCTGGAGGCGGACGCGGTAATCGTACAGTCCGTC
>JAQULY010000675.1 GCA_028718445.1 Kiritimatiellia bacterium | reverse complement strand
ACTTCCACTTCGTGACGTTCCGCCCCCAGCTTATCGAGCGCTTTCTGAATCGCGTCTTGCCGGGTTTTGGCGCTTACTTCAACCGATCTCATCGATGACTATCTCCTTATTAACGAATGTGCGGCCATTGTAGCGCGATGTCTCCGACATCGCAGCCGCGACGTTGGAAACGTCGCGCTACTACAGGCCGGTCCGTGCCTAAGACCGTTTGTCTTTGGGGCCTTTCTCTTTGGGATTCGCGCCGCCCACTCTGCGCTCACGTTTGAGTTCCCGGGCCATCTGGCGCTGACGCGCCTTCGCGGCGGTATAGAAATGCTGGCCCTTGCCCACGGTCTTCTTGGGTTTCATGTCCTCGTCACTCACACGTGTGAATTTCTGCTGGACCATACCCAGCACCGTGCTCGTGAGAATGTACAAATTCAGTCCTGACGCCATGTTGTAGCAGATGAACGTGAAGAAGACGGGCATCACGGTCATCATGATTTTTTGCTGCTGATTCTGCATCGCCCCGCCGGACATCGGCATCATCTTCTGGTTCAGCACCATCGAGACCCCCATCAGGATCGGCAACACGTTCAGATGCTGTAACGTGACGCCAACGAACGGCACGTTATGCATCCACGGCATAGCCATGATGTGATCCGGCTGCGACAGGTCCGTGATCCACCCGAAGAACGGCGCGCCGCGCAGTTCATACGTGGACCACAACATCCGGTACAACGCGATGAAGAACGGCATCTGCAGCAGGATAGGCAGGCAGCCGCCAATGGGGTTCACGCCCCGCTCCTTGTAGAGCTCCATCATCTTCTTGTTCAGTTCTTGCTGGTCTTCCCCGTACTTCGCCTTCAACTCCTCCAGTTCCGGCCCGAGCATCTGCATCTTCTTCATGCTGCGCATGCTCTTGAGCGTGAGCGGATACATCGCCAGACGCACCACGATCGTCAGGAAGATGATCGCTAGCCCATAATTGGGGATGTACGCATAGAATCCATTGAGGATTCCCAGCAGCAACTTGGCGAACCAATCCAGAATGGCGTAGCTGAAGAACCGCTGAACCGATGGAAGCGTCTTCCACGCCTGGGCCAGCGCCGCCCGCTCGCTGGGTCCCATGTAGATCGAAAACGCATTCGTCTGCACCGCATTTGCGCCGATCTCAGAGCGCGGAACCGTCAGCCCAAAGCGGTACCGAGTTGGACTGACCCCCGTGACTTCCCAGCGCGCCCCTTCGAACCCGGGCTCGAACGCCACCAGGAAATATGCGTTCTTGAGCGCAACCCATTCCGGATTCAACATCGCCTTCAGGTAGGGCGTTCCTTCCTTTGCCGACGCGATCTTCGTCGTTGCCATTTCGGAGACTTGCCCCTCGGACCGCCAGACGATTGTTGGCGGGCGCGTCTTGTCGTCGTTGACGAGGTCGGGACCCCAGTTCAGGAAGTACGCCGGCGTCTGGTCCATCCCAAGGACCTTCGGTTGCGCTTCCAGATTCTGGTACGTGATCTCCGCGCTCAACACGTACTTCCGCTCGGTCAGTGCGAAGCGTTTCCGGATGACCGCATGCCCCGGAAGCGTCAGACTGAACGTCACGGCCTTGCCCGACGGATCGACATCCGCCTCGAACCGGCGGCGATCCAGTTCGTCCCCCAGGCTCTCGTCGCTGAAGCGCAGACCGAGCGGATACACCGCCTCCGGGTCCGGCAACGGCTCCGGTGGAACCAGCAGGACGTGGTTCCGCTCACCTTTCCCGACGATCACCGCGGCAAACTTGAGCCGTCCCCCAATGCGCGTGAACAGCAGCTCAAGGTTGTCATCGTGGATACTGACCTCCTCCTTCGACGGATCGTCAACCTTGGCGATCTCCGGGAGGAACTCCGCGGCGCTTCCAGGTTCCGCGGCGACGGGAGGTTTGGATGGGACGAAATCGGGCTTCTTCTCCGGCTCGCTCGTCTGCACCGCGTTAGGCTTGACAGGGGGGCGCTTCGGCGGGGGCGGCATGAAGAACTTGAACCATACCAGCACCAACACGGTCATCAAGACGATCGCAATCAACTGATTGCGCATCGCCTCCTTGTCGCGATTGTCATCCAAACCCATTGTCTCCAAGTTGCTAGCTGCCAAAGATCACTGGCCGCTAACGTTTGGATGAACTTAGTTGCAGGGACGCCGCCGTTGCGGCACGGGGTCGTATCCGCCCTTGCAGAACGGCTGACAACGCGCAAGGCGCCACAAGGCATAACCAAGCCCCACGATACTGCCGTGGGTGCGCACCGCGTCAATCGCGTACTGGGAACAGCTCGGGTAGAAACGGCAATTCTCGCCGAGAAACGGGGAGAGGCACTTTTGATACACACGGATCAAGGCAACGAGCACGTTACCCACCGAGTACATCTCCCTTCTCGAGTAAGCGCCGTACCGCGGCCTCGCACTGCTGGTAACTCAGGCCCACGCAGGACGGCCTGGCCACAATCACCATGTGGACGTCCTCCGGTAAACGTTGGCGATGGGTGCGGTAGATCTCGCGAAGATAGCGCTTGACTCGATTACGCACCACCGCCCCGCCAACCTTGCGCGATACGGTGCAGCCCATTTTTCGTCCCTGGCCTGCCCGCCGGACCACATAACAGACAAACGCGCCACCCACCTGTTTCTCACCGCCAAGGTAAATCTGTTCGAAGTCACTTCTGCGGGTGAGGCGCTCGCATCGCGGAAAACTCTCCGGGCCCGGCACAACTAGTTCATCTCTTTCCAGTTGCCAGTTACCAGTGGCCAGTTGCCAGTCACGCACAACTGGCAACTGGCCACTGGCAACCGGC
>JAQULY010000674.1 GCA_028718445.1 Kiritimatiellia bacterium | reverse complement strand
GCCGTTGGCCACGCTGATCACGCCCAACCTGCCTGAGGCCGCGGTGCTGCTGCAAAGGCGCATTGCCGGCGATGCGGAGATCGCGGAGGCCGCGCGTGCGTTGGCCAGGCAGTACGGCTGCGCCGTTTTGCTGAAGGGCGGCCATGACAGCGTGAGGCCCGCGCGCGACTTACTCTGTCTGCCCGGGGCCGGCGGCGCGCAGTCGTGGCGGGTGCTCGAACTCACCACCCCGCTGGTGCCTTCGCCGCTCTCGACGCACGGCACCGGCTGCACCTTGAGCGCGGCCATCGCCGCCGCCTTGGCGAAGGGCAGGGGACTGCTGGAGGCGGTGATCGAGGGCAAAGCCTGTGTCTATGAAGCCATCCGCACCGGACGCCGTGTCGGCGCCCGCGCGACCGTGTTGGGGCAGCCCGAGCGATTGCCGGTGGAGCAGGTGATGGTGACGGAAGTGGGGGCGGCGTGAGCAACGATAGTGCCGGTCCTGCTCGTTCCTTCCCGCCTGCCGAATACGCAGCGCGCATTCGCGCGCTGCTGGCGGCGTTGCGTCGGCAGAGGCTGGACGGCGCCCTGATTGCCGGCGAGATTGCGCGTCTCTACTACACCGGCATCGAGACCAGCAACGGGCTGCTCTGGGTGGATGCGCGCGAGGGGCCGGTCTTCTTCACCGACTTCCGCTACATTTTCGCCGCGCGGCGGGCATTGCCATTCATGTCCTGTGCGCTGCTGAAGCGCGGGCCGGAAAGCGAACGTGCCATGCGGCGCCGTGCCGCTGCTTGGCGGCGGTGCGGCTATGAAGGCAGTCAGCCGGCGGCGGCCTTCGCCAGGCGCAAAGGTCTGCTCGAGCGCGTCAGCGACTGGGTGGATGTGGATGACCTCATCGGCGCGCAGCGGGCGGTCAAGTCGCCGCGCGAACAGCAAGCCATGCGGCGTGCGCTGGCGGCGAACGATGGACTGTTGTCCGTGCTGCTGCCGCAACTGCATGCGGGCCTTTCGGAGTGGGAAATCCGCGGCCTGTTGCGGCGCGAAGCAGATCGCCTGGGGCAGGGCGAGGCTTTTGACTGCATCGTGTGCGTGGGGGCTAACGCCGCCGAGTGCCATCATCGTCCCGGGCGGGACAAGCTGTGGCCCAATCAGCCGCTGTTGCTCGATTTTGGCGTACGGCTCGATCATTACTGTGCCGATCTCACGCGTTGTGTGGTCTTCGGGCGGCCGTCGCCGCTCTTCCGGGAGCTGCATCGCATCGTGCTGGCCGCGAACCGGCGGGCGGTGCGCGCGATTCGTCCCGGCATGACCGGCGCCGAGGTGGATGCCGTGGCGCGGCGCCATATCGAGAAGGCCGGTTACGGACGCGCCTTCGGGCATGGGCTGGGACATGGGTTGGGGCTGGAGGTGCACGAAGCGCCATCTTTCGCGGCAAGCTGCAAGACGGAGATTCGGCCGGGCATGACGATCACGGTTGAGCCCGGCATCTACCTGCCCGGCCGCGCCGGCGTGCGCATCGAGGATGTCGTGCTGATCACGCGCACCGGCTGCGAGGTCCTGACCCACGCGCCGCACTGGATCGAGCGGTGAGATGCCGTGATCATGAGCATGACGACCACGAAGAACGCATTGGGGTGCGAGACTGCGGAAGGACCGGAGATCATTTACCGGGAAGAGGCCATAGATTGCGAGAGTCGCTATCTTGCGCGCGCCGCGCCGTGCGCTTGACACGCGCGGGAGAAGGCCGGCGTGGAAACCGGCCCTCCAGCGGATAGTTCAACGGGCGATTGTATTGACGTCTGTAGGGCCCGCTTCCACGCGGGCCGCGTTGGCGCGTATCTGCGTACATGTTGTGGCGCGCACTCAGTGCAACTCTCGCAGTTTAGGGAAGAGGCGTGCCGGATTGTCGGTGCGTGTTTCGAGGTGTACAACGCATCAGAGTCCACCATTCACGCTGTGCTTGATGATGGTTGGATGATGCAGGGCGAAGTGTGTCCATAGGAAACGTAATGACATCAGTATGTAGAGTTGCCTTACATGCAAGACGTGTGTTCCGCGTTGCATGTCCAACATTGCTAGCTCTTCTGTGCTCTTGCAGCCAGGACGCGCGAAAACGCCAGCAGGCTAGACTGACGACTGTCAGTGAGGTCTTTGAGCAGCGGTACTATGGCGGACCGTTGTGCTATGCCGATCTGGTGGGCGCTTGGGTATTGGATGTGGAATGTGTCCCCTATCTGGTGAAGACAGCCAAGCGCTCGATCTACACAAACCGGTCAGACCATGTGATGCTCCTTAATGCCGACGGAAGTGCTATTGTTCGTGGAATGGTCGGATGTGCGACATTCCCGCCCTATAATGCCAAGAGCGAGCGTGACGAATACGAATTGTGGATTGGCGAGCGTGACGGCCATCCAGCCATGCATGTGGGCGGTTACTACATCTGGAATCCAAGATCAGACACGACAATCTCCGGTCCTTTCTCCAAGCGGCCAGTCAGAGTCGAAGGCGAGGTGCTCAAGACCCGAGAAACGCAGTGGTACTTGAGGTGGATGTCGTGGGAAGATATGGACCGCACGGAAGCTGGCTGGGCCGTAGTGTTCTCACACGGTCGTAGCATGTTGGTTGGAAAAGTGTCTGGACGCTTGTGCCTCTGGTGTGGGTTTTACGAGCCGTGGACCCTCGACGAAGTGGCGAAGACTTTTCGGTACTCCAGAGTCTCTGATGTTGAGTTGAGGGCAATTGCTAGGGGTTCCGGTGCGCAGAAGGAATAGTTGCCGAGAACGGGGATGGGGACAAGGGAATGGAGAGGGTATGGGGAAGGGGATGGCGAGGCTGTGGCGGG
>JAQULY010000673.1 GCA_028718445.1 Kiritimatiellia bacterium | reverse complement strand
CCGCAGCCAAGCAGAGCGACGGCGCAGCGACCTCCATTGGCCGTATCGGCGGCTTCCTCGACATCTACATTGAGCGCGACATGGAGCGCGGCCTGCTGGACGAGGCCGGGGCACAGGAACTGTGGGACCAGCTGACCATCAAGCTGCGCCTGATCCGCTTCATGCGCACCAAGGCCTTCGACGAACTCTTTTCGGGCGACCCCACCTGGGTCACCATCAGCCTGGGCGGCATGGGACAGGACGGCCGGCCCATGTGCTCGAAGTCCGATTTCCGCGTGCTGCATTGCCTGTCCACGCTGGGCCCCGCACCCGAGCCCAACCTCACCGTCCTCTGGTCGCAGGATTTGCCCGAGGGCTTCAAGAAATTCGTGTCCCGCATGTCCATCGAGTCGCGCGCGATCCAGATCGAGAACGACGACCTGATCCGCCCCGAGCACGGCTCCGACGCGGCCATCTCCTGCTGCGTCTCGCCGATGGCGGTGGGCAAGTCGATGCAGTACTTCGGCGCGCGCTGCAACCTGTTGAAGACGCTGCTGCACGCCATCAACGGCGGGCGCGACGAAGTGAGCGGCGATGTGTGCGCCCCGGGGTTCAAGCCCGTCACCGGCGACTACCTCGAATTCGAGGACGTCAAGGCACGCTTCGAGGCGATGATGAAGCGGACCGCCAAGGTCTACATGAAGGCGCTCAACATCATCCACCAGTCGCACGACCTGCACGCCTACGAGGCCATCCAGTTCGCGCTGCACGACACCGACCTATACCGGACCATGGCCTGCGGCATCGCCGGGCTCTCGCATGTCGCCGATTCGCTCTCCGCCATCAAGTACGGCAAGGTGCGCGTGGTACGCGACGAGACAGGGCTCATCACCGGCTACGTGAACGAAGGCGGCGCATTCCCGCGCTACGGCAACAACGACGCGCGGGCCGACGACATCGCCGTGTGGGCCGCACAGACCTTCATGGCCGAGCTGCGCAAGCTCAAGGCCAGGCGCAACGCGGTGATCACGCAGAGCGCGCTCACCATCACCTCCAACGTCGTCTACGGCGAGCACACCGGCGCCAGCCCCGACGGGCGCGTCGGCGGCACGCCATTCGCACCGGGCGCCAATCCTTCCAACGGCGCCGAGCTGAACGGCTTCGTGGCCGCTGGCGCATCGGTGGCCAGGATCCCGTTCAGCGATTGCGCGGACGGTATCTCGTGGACCGTCTCCTTCGCTCCGTCCTCCTTGGGCAGGACGGAGCAGGAGCGCGTCGACAACCTCACCAGCTTCTGCGACGGCTACATGAGTATGGGCGGCTACCACGCCAACCTCAACGTGATCGACCGCGCCACGCTCATCGACGCGGACCAGCACCCGGAGAAGTATCCCAACCTGTGCGTGCGTGTCTCGGGCTATTGCGTGCTGTTTTATCGCCTGACACCCGCGCAACGCCAGGATGTGATCAGCCGCACTTTCCACGCGCGCTGATGAAAGTACGGCAAGACGACCCGCGCGGCTTCGTGCTCTCGCATGAGAGCGCGGGGGCTCTGGATGGCCCCGGCTTGCGCCATGTCGTCTTCCTCTCGGGATGTCAGATGCGCTGCCAGTATTGCCACAACCCCGAGTCGTGGCGGGCCGGTCATGGGGCCTGGGTGAAAGTGAGCGAGGCCCTTGCCAAGGTGGCGGGCCTGGCGCATTTTTACCGCAACGGAGGTGGACTCACCCTCTCCGGCGGCGAGCCCCTGATGCAGGCGGAGTTCTGCCATGCCCTGGCGCAGGGCGCCAAAGCCATGGGCCTGCATGTCGCACTGGACACCAACGGCGAACTGCACGAGAACCTGCCCGATTCTTTCTTCGACCCCGTCGACATGCTGTTGCTGGACATCAAGCATTCGGACGCGGCGGCACACAAGGAACTCACCGGCCGGGACTTGGCGCCCGTCCTCGACTGCGCCAAGCGCCTATCGGGACTTGGCAAGGAGATCTGGGTCCGCCATGTCGTCATCCCCAACAAGACCGACTCCCATGATCACTTCGAGCGCTTGGCGGGCATTCTGCAGCAGATCCCGGCGCTGTCGCGCGTGGACCTCCTGCCGTTCCATGCGATGGGCTCTTTCAAATGGGAAACCCTCGGTTTGAAGGACCCCATGGCGGATGTTGAAGCTCCCGGCGAGGAGATCATGGAGGCGGGTCGCGCTATCCTGCGCCAGGCACTTCCTTGCGCTCTCGTCGTGTGAGCGACCGATCCTTGATGGGGAGAGGTGACGGCGAACAGCCGATGGTGGGACACAGCCGGCCCTTCTGGCTTGTGTGATTCGCGGTAGCCCCCTTCTTACTTTTTCGCCCCCGCTGCCAATGCATGCGCTCTGCCTTGTTCCAGCTCGGCGGCATCCGGCTCGACGAGCCAGCCCTGCAGGTTGTCCAGCACCAGATCGGTCAGTGCATGCAGCCAGTCGTCGCGGTCGTTGAGACAGGGGATGTAGTGATACTCGCCGCCGCCCGCGTGCTGAAAATCTTCCTTGCCTTCCTGTGCGATTTCTTCCAGCGTCTCCAGACAATCGGCCACAAAGCCGGGGCAGACCACGTCCACGCGCGCGGTTTTCTGTTTGCCTAATTCGAGCAGCGTGGCGGTGGTGTAGGGTTGCAGCCATTGCGCCTTGCCGAAACGTGACTGGAAGCTGATGGCGTATTGCTCTTGTTTCAAGCCGAGTCGTTCGGCGAGCAGGCGGCCGGTCTTCAGGCATTCGCAGTGATAGGGGTCGCCACGGTCCAGCGTGTAGCGCGGCAGGCCGTGGAAACTCATCACGAGTTTTTCGGGACGGCCATGCTCTGTCCAGTAGTCGTTGACGTTGTT
>JAQULY010000672.1 GCA_028718445.1 Kiritimatiellia bacterium | reverse complement strand
ATGAAGAGCGATATGACGAGCTGGTCCAGTTTCGCCGACGTTACGATAGACACCATCGGCGTGACGCCGCAGTACTCCGTGGACGGCACGATTCTCGGGCACAGCGACAAGGTGGTCGCCGGCGTTGACTACTACAATGACGTCCTCGACATTGACCGTTACTCTGACAAGACCCATGCCGAGGTGACAACATCTGCGAAAGTGACCAGGGACACGGTAGGAGCGTACGCGAGAAACGAACTCACCACGATTGATAGTGTTGTGCTCGGGCTCGGAGCTCGAGCCGAGACTGCCAGGACCGCGGCAGACGTGGAATCGGGCGGCAGTGAGACTGTTGACGGAAGCAAAACATTTAACGAAAGCGCCTTCGATGCTTCGCTGATCAGAACTTTTGAGAACAAATCGAAGATCTACGTGAAGGGCGGCACGGTCTATCGGTATCCTTTCGTGGACGAGCAGGTCAGCTATATCGGCTTCGGCTCCGACACATTCAACTCCGATCTGCAGCCCGAAAAGGGATGGAACGCGGAGGTCGGAACCGAAATCAATGCCGCAAAGGGACTCGTGTTTGGCCTCAACATCTTCCAGATGGCCATGCGGGACGAAATCGTCTGGGACATGACCGCGCTCGCTAACAAGAATCTCGACAAGACGACACATCGCGGCGTGGAAACCGCCGTTGATTATTCCGCGCTGGAGTTTGTCAAACTCAGCGGCAACTACACCTTCACCGAAGCGCGGTTCACAGCCGGCGCAAACGACGGCAACGACGTGCCGATGGTTCCGGCGCACAAAGCCTCGATGGACGTAAAGATCATTCTTCCATTCGCTCTCTCTCTGGACACGATCGCGACGTATACGAGCGATTCCTGGCTTGGCGGCGACGAAAGCAACGCCGGTCCGAAACTTGCCGACTACACGGTCGTCAACATGTTCCTTCGCTACGCGCCCACGGCATTGCGCGGGTTCGAGGCGTATTTCGGCTCCGAGAATATCTTTGATGAACAATACGCCAGCCTTGCCTATAAGGGCGTTCCGGACGACGGATACTACCCCGCCCCGGGCAGAACATTCCGCGGCGGAGTGTCGTACAAATTCTAACGCGGAATGGCTTGATTCCAAAACGTGTTTGTGGTTTGGTTTCCGCCTGTTGGCTGGCGAGTCCTTGGGGACCGCCGGTTTCGTCCAACCAGTGCTCGGGGCTAGTATGCCGAGGGAGGGTCAGTATGAAAATTCGTTTGGGTCTGCGTTGTGTCCTTTCTGCCGCGTCGGGAATCGTCCTTTTTGCAGGAACAGGAGTCGCACAGGATAAATCCGACGATGTGGCCGGTCAGTACATTGTCGAACTCAACGGCGACGCCGTTCCAGAGGCCGTCGCAACGCATCACGGGGTGACGCCTGATTTTGTTTACCATGCATCTGTCAAAGGATTTGCCGGCGCCATTCCGCCCGGTCAGTTGAACCAGCTTGCGAAAGATCCACGGGTCCGGTCAATCGTTCCGAACCGGGTAATGAAGGCGTTCGGAAAGCCCGGCAGTGACAGCGCCCCGATCGCCCCGCAGGTTGTGCCGGCGGGCGTTCAGCATATCGGCGCGGCTCCAGGGAATGTCGCTTTCAAGGGGACCGGCGTTGGCGTGGCGGTGATTGATACCGGCCTGGATTTTAACCATCTCGATCTTCAACCTCTGGGCACAGCTTCGTTCAGCGCTTTCGGCACATCGGCCCAGGATGATAACGGCCACGGCACCCATGTCGGCGGAATCGTCGCGGCACGCGACAACACCCGCGACGTGGTGGGCGTGGCGCCTGGCGCCACGCTCTATGCGGTGAAAGTCCTGAACAAGTCCGGTTCGGGCTCAGATGCGGCAGTCATTGCCGGATTGGACTGGGTGGCGCAACATGCCGGCAGCGTGTCGCCCGCGATCAAAGTGGCCACGATGAGCCTCGGCCGGCAGGGCACGCTTGGCGACAATCCAGCGTTGCGCAGTGCTATTCAGAACGTTGTAGGGCTGGGTATCACCGTGGTCGTCGCGGCAGGCAATGACCCGACTCTGGAGGTTACCAGCGAAGTACCGGCAACTTATCCGGAGGTCATGGCGATTGCCAGTACCGCAGCTCTCGGCGGGACAAGCCAGCGCAGTTCCGTCGGCCCCATCGCAGCCGATACGGCGTCATATTTCACGACCGACGGCGCTTTCAGCGATACGACGCTCATGGGAGTCACAGTATCCGCGCCCGGCGAGGATGCGGAAAACATTTCGAAGAGCGGCTTGATCCAGTCCGTGGGAATCCTCTCAACCAAACTCGGCGGCGGCACAACGCGCATGTCGGGCACAAGCATGGCTACGCCTCATGTTACCGGCGTGGTGGCGCTGATGTGGGAACAGGCATTGGCGAAGGGCATCGCGCTCAGTCCGGAGGACGTACGCGGCAGGATTATGGCGACCGCGACCGGTCAGGGCAATGTCCCGCTGGCCAGTCCTTCGGTCAGCTACACACCCGATCATGATCTGGAAGGTATCGTTTCGGCGCCCGGCGCACTCGCGCCGTAGCGTCTGGTAATGAAGAAGCTACTGATAATTGGGGTTGTGGTCGCCGCCGTTGGAATGGTCGCTGGCTGTGCATCGGTGAGAAGCTGCTGGCGGAATTTCTTCCATACAGGCACCAAGAACACGCCGCCACCGACCAAACTGAAATGGGCGCCCGGGCATTTCTAGTGTGCTGTTTCTCCCGGAATCCCTGGAGGCGCACGGGAAATCCGCTTGCTACGCGATCATTTACCGCGAGTCACACCATCAAGCTGACAACTTGCTGATACAAGGTCATCCTTTCAACACGG
>JAQULY010000671.1:2210-2841 GCA_028718445.1 Kiritimatiellia bacterium | reverse complement strand
CAAGGACGCTTGCCGCTTCGCTGACCGGTGCAGGTGGGTTACTGAGCAGTGCAACAACGCCAACCCACCAGCGACGGATCTCGGCGGGGGGCACGTTGTTCGCTGTTGGAACTACGAGAAGGCACGGCAGCAATAGGAGGAATCTGCGTTGGAGCGCACGCTTGTGGGCAAGACCTTCCGGCACTATCGTTCTGGTGTATATGAAGGCAAATTCGTCCCTGACAAGACAGGTTTCCAGTGGTCTGGCGTCGATCCTCAGACCAGGGTCCAGCTCAAACACATCCCCTTCGAAAAACAGATGAAAGAATCCCTGTTTGACTTTGCCAAGCTGCACGAGAACCTGGCGGCATACGCCGCTCAGGACTGGCGGGGAGATAACGTTACCCTTTCGTCCGGCACGAGGTACAACCGGTACCTACCGTTGTCCGGTACATTGGCCGGCAGAGAGGTCACCGCCCAGCTCTGGGCACAACGAGGACAGCCGCCACTGGTTGACGTGGTAACCCTGGACGGTCACGTGATCGCCTTTGTGGCACCCGGGCGGATATCGAGCGAGATACTCGTCCTTGAGGGGCACGAGGCGCTTACGCCGCTCACGAAGTACAACGATCCCCTGCTCTCCAAGGCGGAG
>JAQULY010000671.1:0-2200 GCA_028718445.1 Kiritimatiellia bacterium | reverse complement strand
ATGGGTTGTCACGCGCGACGGTGTGCGACTAGCGACTGACGTCTATCTACCTGCGGGCGGACGTCAGGACTCCCGATTCCCGGCGATTGTCGTTCGCACGTGCTACGGCAAGACTCGTGATACGCATCGCCTCACGCACTGGGTCTATCGCGGCTATGCCCTCGTCATCCAGGATGTTCGCGGTCGGTCCGATTCCGACGGCGAGTTGGTGCCTTTCTACTACGAACGGGATGATGCCTACGACCTGTTTGACTGGATCATCGAGCAGCCGTGGTCCGACGGCAACATCGGCATGTGGGGAGCCAGCTATCTGGGATATACGACCACAGCGGCGGCCACAAGCGGACATCCCAATCTCAAGACCGCCATCAGTGAGGTCAATGTGGGATCCCCTTTCTTCATGGACACCGTGCGCCGGGGCGGAGCGGTCTGTTCCTGGCCGCTGCTCTCCTGGACACTGGCCCAATCGGTATCAAACCGCGTGGATCACAAGGTGTTCCGCGGGGTGACGGTTGATCCGGACAAGGTAGTGAAGACCCGGCCGATCACCGAGATACCGTCGAAGATTATCGGCAAGCGATCGGGACCGTGGGACATCTGGGCCAGGCACTATCAGTACGACGAGTTCTGGGAGCACTGTGATAACACAAGCCGCGGGAAGAACGTGCGAATTCCGATGCTGATTCTCTCCGGTTGGCACGACGGGGATGCGCTGGGCGTACAGGAAACGTGGCGCTTCCTTACGGCCAACGACACCCCCGGGCGCCGCATCATCATCGGGCCGTGGCCGCACGACCTCAACAGTTTCCGCGATTGCGGAGACTTCGAATACGGAGATAACGCCGTGGATTACGATTTCGACACCCGGACCATCCGCTGGTTTGACCACTACCTCAAAGGTGCCGAAAACGGCGAGGATCAGAAACCTCGAGCCTCCTTCTATCTTGGCGGAAAGGGCGAAAACAAGTGGTACGATGCCGATGACTGGAGCCCGCCCGAGGCTAAGCTGACACGTCTCTATTTCCACAGCTCCGGGAAAGCGAACTCCATGCACGGTGACGGCTGTCTGCTGACTTCACCGGTCGACGGGCACAGGTTCGACTCGTACGTATATGACCCGCAGAACGCGGGCCGTGGCGAGGGGAAGTTTGAACCTTCCGTGCTCAACGAACAGCATTGCCGGCAGGACTGCCTGGTATATGAAACTGCAGTGCTGACCGAGCCCGTTGCTGTGGCCGGCAACCTTTCGACGGAGTTCTATGCGGCCTCAAGCGCGGTGGACACTGACTTCTTTGTCCGTGTCTCCGATGTGGATGAACACGGAATCGCCCGCCAGATCGCGCAAAACGGAATTCGTGCGGAGTTCAGGAACTGGCCGGAGACGCCGTCTGCGCCACTGGTTCCCGGAAAGGTGGAGAAGTACTATATCTGCCTGCACTTTGCCGGGCACGTCTTCCAGCCCGGGCACAGGATCCGAGTAGATGTCTGCTCCGCCGATTACATCACCTTCTTCCCCAACACCAACACGGGCGTTGACCCCTACACGGACCCGGAGCCGATAGTCGCGACCCAACAGATCTATCACGGTAAGGACTACCTGTCCTGCGTCCGGATACCCATCCTCTACGGGAAGGTCTAGTCACACAACCACAGGACTGTGCGGCGGGGGGGCGTGACCGCCAACCGGCGGCCTGAAGGGCTGGTTGCGGCCACCCCCCCTGCTGCGGATCTCAGACCAAAGGGGTTGAGTTTCTGCATCCGCTTTGCGCGCGCAGGCAGACGCCCCTCTGCGCGGTGATCCCTGTCCCGTTTTTTCCCTGCGGTACCAGAACTCAGACCTTTCACCAGCTACATGGATGACCTGGGGGATTCTTTCGGTTGCGGTTTACATAAGCATCGAAGAGAATGTAACCAAACAACCGGGGAGGGTTGCTTGTGAAGCTCAACTCAAGAAGCCTGGTGATTGCGCTCCTGCTAGTGATCTTGATTGCCGCTCCGGCGCAGGCGGGAAGCTACTACCGCTCATCGCGCATGCCGGTGTGCCGGAACCTCTGGCCCTGCTTTATCTCGGGCTTCCGCCTAACGTACCGGCTGGCGCCCGCGCTGTATCCGGTCCCCAAGCCTACACCGACTCCGCCTTCTGCACGCGTACCGCAACCGCAGCCTGATCCGGCGCCGCAGCCCGCGCCTCAACCGGTCC
>JAQULY010000670.1 GCA_028718445.1 Kiritimatiellia bacterium | reverse complement strand
GATGCTGGACTCTTTTCGCGCAAAATTGAAGACGATGGGCGACGTAGTGGAACCGGACCTCGTGGATACGCCCGATAAGGCGGCCGCCGCCGGCGCCCTGTTCGCGCGCGAACGCGTGGACCTTGTGCTCATCTTCCCGTTAGGCTACACGACCGGCATGGTCGTTGCGCCGGCGGTGGGGGCGTTGCAGGTGCCGCTGCGGATTCTCAATGCCCATATGGATCGCGCCTACGACTTCGCGCGGGCCGATACCGCCGAATACCTGTACCACGAAGGGCCGTGTTGCGTGCCGGAGTATGCGGGCCTGCTGGTCGGCCTGGGCAAGGCCTTCAAGGTGCGCACCGGCTGGCTGGGCGAGGCACGGCTCTGGGAGGAACTCCGGAGCGACTGCCTGGGCGCCGCCTGCGCGCGGGCCTTCAAGACGCTGAACTTCGGCGTCATCGGCAACACCTACACCGGCATGACCGACATGCCGACGGACGAACACCGCCTCCTGCGCGCCACCGGCCGGCTGCTCAAACGTCCGGAAGTCGAGGAAATCGAGGAAGCCTTCGATCGAGTCACCGAAGGCCAGCTTGGCGACATGTACCGTCAGCTTCGGTCTCTCTACGACGTTGATCCGACGGTCACCAACGACCACCTGCGCGTGTCGGCCCAGATCGCCGTGGCCTTCGACGAGGTCGTCAAGCGCCACGATCTCGGCGCCTTCGGCTATTACTGGTGGGGCGAGAAGGATCGTGTCACCCAGTTGCGCGCCCAATCGGCATTGGCCGTGTCGCGGCTGGCGGCCGAGGGACGTCCCGGAGTGACCGAGGGCGACGTCAAGACCGCCATGGCCATGAAGGCATTCGATCTCATGGGCGCCGGCGGCATGTTTTTCGAATTCTTCGCCATGGACTTCGACAGCAACCAACTGCTTGTCGGACACGACGGTCCCAGCAATGTCGCCATGGCGGAAGGCCGTCCGAAACTCCAGCACCTGGAGGTGCACCACGGCAAGACCGGTCATGGGATCGGGATAGACTTCAACATCAAGACCGGTCCCGTGACTTTGCTCAACCTGACGCAGTTCGACGCGGGCGATACATTCAAGCTGATCTACACCGTCGGCGAGACGGTTCCCGGATCGGTTCTGAACATCGGCAACCCGAACTGCCGGGTCCGTGTCGGGAAGCCGCTGCACGCCTTCTTCGATGCCTGGTGTCAACAAGGGCCGTCGCACCATTGCGCGCTCGGGCTGGGCGACTGCAGTGGCGCGGTCGAAACCTTTGCGACGGCCATGGGTTTTCGCGTCGCTCGCATTTAGGCCCGTCACATCAGGCGTTCGCGAAACTGCACCGGGGTGAGGCCGGTGAGGGCCTTGAAGCGCTTGCCGAAGTGGAACTCGTCGCAGAAGCCGCACGCGGACGCGATGTCCTTGATCGGGCGGGTGCGGTCGGCGAGCAGTCCTTCAGCGTGCTCGATCGTTTTCGCGGCGCGGTAGCGCGCCGGCGTCACGCCTCCGAGATCGGCAAAGCGGCGGCGGAAATGGCGCGCAGACATGCCGAACGGTTGCGCGATAGCCTCCCAGTCGGGCGCCCGGCCGATGTCGGTCTCCAGCGCGCGCCGGGCCTCGGCCAGCCAGCGGACACGGCTGGGAGGCAGCGACGTCCGGGGTGCGATCACGGCATCCACCAGGAAGTCCTGCAGCAGGCAGACCCGTTTCAGCGACTGGGCAGGCTCCGGCAGGTGCGAGGTCGCAGTCATCGCTTCCAGGCGCTTCCACCAGTAGTCCAGCGGTTCGAGATGGTGAACGGGCTGGCGGGTATTGAGCAAGCCCTCCTTCATCCACAACCCAAACAGGGGACCACGGAACTGAATAAAGAACTCGCTCCAGCGCGCGCCGGGATCGATCACGTAGCGATACCCGTGCCGCGGAAACATCAGGATGAGATCGCCGGGGCCGATGTCACGTTTGAGCCGATCCTGATTGTGGTACGTGGCCCGGCCTTTCAGCACATAGACGGCGGAGTAGATGTCCCAGTAGCGCATCGCCATCGGCGTGGTCGGCAGGCAGTCCAGATTGCGTCCGGCTCGCGTGACGCGGCCCAGCGGGGTGTGCAATCCCGAGGAGAACATGCGCCCGGTGGGCGTCACTGGCATGTACTTGTCCACGGCAAAAATATACATGTGCGACGCCGGTCCGGCAAGGCTGCACCCGAACAGGGCAAACGCATCTCAATATGCGGCGACTGATTATGAGTAGGAACACGACAGCGGGAGACGAGAGCGGTTGACCGTTGAGTTTCGCGGGACAGCATGCCGCGCGACAAAGCCGTGCGAAGAAGCGTAACCAACAAAGTGTGGGACGAGGCGTGCGACGAAGTGTTGCGGACAGTCCTTTCGCGGTTCGAACACGGACGTGACCCTCTAGGACGAATCGCTGCCATGCTCACAGTACCCTCAAAGGCGGTCGGCAGTGACTTAGTCGCGCACTTCGTCTCACACCTTGTCGGTTACGCTTTGTCGACAAAGTTTACGACAAAGCTCGCGACAAAGGTTCTTAGACCAGCGCCGGTCGCGCGACCTCTTTGCCACCACAACGGGCGCTGGCCATTTTGCACATGAAATGGCCGAACGATTCAGTGGCGGAGCCTCGACCCCGGTAATAATAATAGAGCCATGGAGGCCACCATGCCGGCTCGGCGGCGCCAGGACGCGATGCGGGGAGTGCCTGACTTGAACTGCGATATGAACGGTCCACGGCAGAGAATTGCGCGGGTTCTGAGGTTACGCGCGGGGTGCGAAGCGGACTATGATCGTCTGCACAGCGCCGTATGGCCGGAGGTCCGCGACGTCATTCGGA